>JBBQII010000494.1:0-3775 GCA_038324795.1 Gemmatales bacterium | reverse complement strand
ACTCGGCCAGCGAACCGAAGAGGAGTGATGCCGATGCCCGCAGCGACAACCGACCTCATCGAGTATCCCACATCGGATGGCAAGCCCATGGCCGAGACCGACATCCACCGCGACCTGATGCTTCGACTGATCGAAATCCTGAAGGGCCGGTATGCCGACCGGGATGACATCTACGTCTCCGGCAATCTGCTGGTCTTCTACGAGGAAGGAAACCCGAGGCGGCATCTGGCTCCGGACTGCTTCGTCGTCTGGGGTGCCCATAAGCACCGCCGGCTGAACTACAAGATCTGGGAAGAAGGGGCAGCACCCGGCTTCGTCATCGAACTGACGTCGAGTTCGACCCGGAACGAAGACCGGCGGGAAAAGTTTGAACTCTATCGCGACACGTGGAAGGTGAAGGAGTACTTCCTGTTCGACCCGTACGAGGAGTATCTCGAGCCGTCAATGCAAGGCTATCGACTGATCGACGACCACTACGTGCGAATCGAGCCGACGGCGACGGGCGACCTCCATAGCGAAACCACTGGACTGCATCTCCGTCGCCAAGGCATTTTCCTGACGCTGGTCGACGATGTCACGGGGAAGGAAGTGCTTCCGCCCGACGCGATCCGCTGCCTGTCGCTCGAACAGGAACTTCAGGGTGAGAAGGCCGCCCGCGAACGGATGGAGGCGGCCGCCCGCGCCGAGCGAGAAGCACGCGAGCAGGCCGAGGCAGAGGTCGCGAAACTCCGCAGTGAGTTGGAAACTCTTCGTCGGCAGGTCCCGCCCGGCGTCTGATTCGTCCTGATCGGAACAACAGCATTGGCACGCATCATTCAGCTTCCTGTTTCCGTCATCACCAAGATTGCCGCCGGCGAGGTGATCGAGCGCCCGGCCAGCGTTATCAAGGAACTGCTTGAGAACTCCGTCGATGCCCTGGCCACGCGCATCGAGGTCGACCTCGAACAGGGCGGCACCGAACTGATCCGCGTTGTCGACGATGGCCATGGCATCGAACCGGCCGACCTGTCGCTGGCCTTCGCCAGCCATGCCACCAGCAAACTGCGCGATGCCGATGACCTGTTCCGGATCGGCACCATGGGCTTTCGCGGCGAGGCGCTGGCCTCCATCGGCGGTGTCGCGCGGGTGACGCTGCAATCACGCGCCGCCGGGCGCGACGACGGGGCCGAGATCACCTGTGTCGGTGGCGAACTTGGCCCCCTGCGACCTTGGAACGGTGCCTCCGGCACGCGACTCGAAGCCCGGCATCTGTTCTTCAATACTCCCGTTCGCAAGAAGTTTCTGAAGACGCATTCAACCGAACTCGGGCACGTCACCGACATGGTCCAGCGGCTCGCGCTTGCGCATCCGCATGTTCATTTTGTGCTTCGCCATAATGGCCGCGGCGTGCTGGAAGTGCCGGAATCCGCGGGATTGCTCGACCGCATCACCTTGTTCTTCGGGTCGGAAGTCAGGGACAAGCTGTACCCGATCGAGGCCGACCAGGGGCAAGTGCATCTGGCCGGCTGGATTGCCGACCCGAGCTGCGATCGCGGCAACGCCAAGCTGCAGTACCTTTACCTGAATGGCCGCTGGATTCGCGATCGAAGCCTGCTGCATGCGCTGCAGGAAGCCTATCGCGGGCTGCTGATGACCGGCCGCTATGCCGTCGGGTTCCTGTTCATCACGATGCCGGCCGATCAGGTCGACGTCAACGTGCATCCGACAAAGACCGAAGTACGATTTCGGGATTCGCAGGCGCTGTATCACCTGGTGCGTGCGGCAGTAAAGCACAAACTCAGCGACCTGAATCTGGTTCCCCGTCTGCAACTTCCGCCCGAAGGGGTGTCAGGCACGCCATCGCCCGATGCTGACATGTTCGCGTCACGCGCTGACGACATTCAGGCCCCATGGGACGTCGTCATGCCGTCGGGCCCGACGCGGGCGCCCATGCCGCCGCCAAAGCCGCAGCGAGCGATCCAGATTCACGATTCGTATCTGGTGGTCGAAACGCCGACCGGCATGCTCGTCATCGATCAGCACGCTTTGCATGAACGCATCCTGTTCGAGCAACTCCGCCGACGGATCCGCGATGGGCAGTTGGAAGTGCAGCGACTGCTGATCCCCGAGCCTGTCGATTTGCCCGGCGATCAGGCTGCCTGTGTGCTTGAAGCCGGTGAAGAGTTGCGCGGGCTGGGCCTGGAAGTTGAAGACTTCGGTGGCGGCACGGTATTGTTGTCGAGCTATCCGGCCCTGCTGAGCCGGGTGTCGCCGCTGGACATCTTCAAAAGTGTTGTCGATGGGTTGATGAACCGCGAACGGGTGCCGTCGAAGGAGCAGATGCTGCATCACCTGCTGGCGACGATGGCCTGCAAGGCGGCCGTCAAAGCAGGCGACCCGCTCACGGGTGAGGAGATCACCTATCTGATGGAACTGCGTGACATGGCCGAGGATTCGCACCATTGTCCGCACGGTCGGCCCACTTCGCTTCAATTCAGCAAGACCGAACTCGAAAAGCAGTTCCGCCGGATCTGAAGCACTCAGCGCTTCAGGTACAGGTTCGTCACCGAATCATCCCTCGGCAGCTTCAGATCGGCCGTTGTCGGCGTGCCCAGCGGGATCACTTCGTCCTTTACTTCGTCGATGATGCTGGCTTTGTAACCGAGAGCGTACAGTTCCTTCAGCAGCGTGTCAGGGTCGTAGCCCGACTTGATTAACCGTTCCGGGGCGAACTCCATGATGATCTCGAGGTTCTTCTGCGACTTCAGCGTGTCGCGCATCCCTTCGAGGATCATCCCCTCTGCCCCTTCGGTGTCGATCTTCACCAGTTTGATTTCGCCCTGATTCTTCCAGTAGTCGTCGAAGCGCATTGTCTCCACGTCGATGTATTGCTTGCCGTCGTGCTCGACGACCAGGCTGTGCATGCCCAGGTTATTCTTTTCGAGATACAGCTTGAACGAGCCGGCTTCCTTCGACAATGCCCGGCTGTCGACGATCACGTTGCTCAGCCCGTTGACCTGCACGTTGCGATGCAGCAACGCGAGATTGTTCGGTTCCGGTTCGAACGCGACAACCTTGCCGTTGGGTCCGACGATCTTGGCTGCATGCACCGAGTACCAGCCGATGTTGGCCCCGACGTCGATGAAGACGTCGCCCGGCTTCAGGATTTGCTTCATGAGCCGGGTTTCAGTCGGCTCGTATTCGCCGTTGGCCACGATCAACTGCGTCAGGTAATTGTCGCCATCGTGCAGGTGGAACGTGGACCCATCGGCCGTGGCCGTATGGGTTGCCCGGAACTTGATCTGCCGCCAGTTCGTGACCGTGTACCAGGTGCCCAGGCCGAGCGCGACAACCAGCAGTAACAGATTCAACGTGCGCATCGGCCGACTTCTACGAGCAGGCTGCGGGGCCGCGTCGGGCTTTGAGGGTGAAATCGGGGTATCAATCATCGGCAGCCACCTTATGCGAGTGGTTGGAGGGGGACTCAGCGGAACAGTAGTTCACGCCGGGGAAGAAATCAAACGAAAGTGGTGCCGGGTGCCCCGCCACGAGCCTGTCGCACCACCCTGCTACCCTAGGGGATACTCGCGCCAAACCTTGAGAATGGCTATGTCAAGTAGCCCGGTTACTCCGCAACGGGGTTTCCACAACTGCTTCAGCCGAGCGAAGTTGTCGGGCTGATTGGGCGGGGATACACTCAGCCGCAAGAAGAGTGCCAACCGCCACCTCTCCGACGTTCACGGCCGCACCACTCCAAGGCCAAAAGAGTCGTTATCATTTCACCCACACCCTCCGT
>JBBQII010000493.1:0-3783 GCA_038324795.1 Gemmatales bacterium | reverse complement strand
ATGCCCGGGAACGGTGATGGCATATTGGCCTCCTCTTGCCCTCCATTCTACATGAGCGTCGAACCGGTTCATAGAACATCGCCAATTGCCGTGGCGCGGGAAACTTCGAAGAGGCCCTTACATCCATGCTTCCTCTGCATCTGTTCGTCCGCAGTATTTCCAACGCCCTCGGAGTCGGCAAACTGGTCGCCCAGAAGGGGAAGAAGGCGACCATCGAGTATTTCGATTCGCCCGCGGAGGCCAAGCGGCATCGCGAAGTGGTGGATGCCGAGACCGTCTTCGGCGTCGCGCTCGACGAGCAGACACGAGTTCATTTCCTCGACCCGGAAACCGAACTCTGGCACCCGGGCCGGGCGCTGGTACCGATCGGCGACAATTACCTGGTGGCGTTCCCCAACGGCCGTAAGGATGAAGTGCCGCGCGAGCATCTCTTCGTCCGCTGGGACCGGCCGATCGAAGACCCGACGGCCCATCTGGCCGCCCGCCTCAACGAGACGCCGTTCTTTCACGAATCGCGTTCCGCCTTCGTGCGAGCCCATGTCGAGCAGCGGGCTGCCTGCGCGGGCATGGCCGGGCTGTTCTCGTCGGCGATCGATCTGGAAGATCATCAGATCGAAGTTGCCCGGCGAGTGCTGCAGGACCCGATCCAGCGCTACCTGCTGGCCGACGAAGTCGGCCTGGGCAAGACGATCGAAGCGGGCATCCTGATACGGCAGTACGTGCTTGATCGGCCGCGCGAGCATCGCGTGCTGGTGCTGGTGCCGCCGCATCTGGTGGAGCAGTGGCAGGAGGAACTGCGCTTCAAGTTTCATCTGGGCAGTCTCCTTGATGAGTCGATTGACGTGGCCGGTTATGGTGATGACGAAGCGATTGCCGACTTCCCGAAGCAGGAAGGGATGCTCGTCATCGACGAGGCCCATCACGTGGCCGGGCTGGCCACCGCCGACAAGGCGAGCGACGAACGCGCCCGTTTCATGGCAATCCGCAAGATCGCACTGCGCGCGGAACGCCTGCTGCTGCTGTCCGCCACGCCATTGCTGCACAACGAAGCGGCGTTTCAGGCGATGCTGCACCTGCTTGACCCGACCATCTATCCGCTGGGCGACATGAAGGGCTTTCGCCAGCGCGTCGAACGCTGGCAGCAGGTCGCGGAACTGTTCCACGTCTTCACCGAAACCGAAGCGGGCAGCTTTCTCGAAAGCAGCCTGGAGAACTTGCGCGATATGTTCCCGAAGGACGATCGCCTCGCGGAACTTGGCAAGGAACTCAAGCCTTACCTCGACGACGAAAAGCCGATCGAAGATCCCGAGCGTATTCGCCTGATTCGTGCCATTCGCGCCCATCTGAGCGAGAGCTACAAGCTGCACCGTCGGCTGTTGCGCAATCGCCGTGGCAATGAATCGACGGAGAGCCTGTTACCCGGCCGGGTGGGCTTGCGCGTGCAGCCGTATTCCGATCCGGTGCGGTTGGAACTGGAACATCTTCTGGAGGAATGGCGTGCACTCGCGGCAAGCAAAGCGGGCGAAAACGCCGACGCCTGGGCCGACCTGCTGATGCTGTTCGCGCAGACCGCCGCAAGCGATCCGCTGGCGCTCGATGCCATGATCGCATTCCGGTTGGGCGAAGATCGCAAGGCGATCAAGGCATTGGGCCTGACCGAAAGCGAGATTGATTTCATCAAGACCACACCCAAGCCGCATGGCGAAGGGAAGATACTGGCGAAGCTGCGTGCGACCGTCGCCGCCATGAAACAGGACGCCCGGTTGCAGGCAACGGCCGACCTGCTCAAGAAATTGCTCGACGATCAGGCAAACCCGACCAAACCGGCCAAGGTGGTCGTCTTCGCCACGTTGCCGGCGACGACCGATCGGCTGATGACCTTTCTGCGGCCCCGCTTCGGGCCGATTGTCGAACGGCACCAGCCGCAGCGTGAAGAATGGGTCCGCTTCCTGAATGATCCCGCTTGCCGGGTGTTAGTCTGCGATCGCGGGGCTGAAGACGGGCTGAATCTGCAGGGATCGCGAATGATCATCGTGCACTACGACCTGCCGTTCGCGCCGAACCGGGTCGAGCAGCGCATGGGCCGGCTTGATCGCTATGGCGTGGGCAACCCGGTGCGGTCGTTCACGCTGGATGCGGAGAGTGAGAAGCCGTCGCTGTTTCTGGAATGGGCCGAGTGCCTGAACCTGGGCTTCAACGTCTTCGAGTCATCGATCGCCAGCCTGCAGTATCTCGTCGACACGGAGATGCGCACACTTCGGCAGGAGTTGCTGACCCAGGGGGTTGCCGCGTTGCCGGCCGCGCGTGAACGGCTCGGGGGCGAAGGCGGCGCGGTGGCTCAGGAGCTTCGCCGCATTCAAATCCTCGATGAGCTTGATTCGATCGAAGTCAGCGACGAGCATGACCGCGGCTTTGCCGATCGAGTCAAGCTGGCAGAGCTTCGCGGTAAAGATGACTGGAAAGCCGCCACGCAAACGTTCCTCGTCGATCAGCTTCGCTTTGGCGACTGGGGGGCGACCGGGCCGACCGATACGGTTCGCCGGTACTGGTTCCAGCGGCCCAAGCAGGGGCATCAGACGCTGATGCCGGTCAGCCGGCTCGAGCGAAAGTTCACGGGCGTCATCGATCGGCTTGCCCCTGACTGGATGCGGCCGAGCATCTACCCGATCACGTTCGACCGGCAGACGGCACAGCGCCGGCGCGTGCTGGTCGATGTGTTCCCTGCCCGCGGGCCGAAGCAGGTGGTGCCGTTGCCGATCGCGCTGGGGTGGATCGGCGATGCGTTTATCGATGCGTTGGCGGACTATGCCCGCTGGGATGACCGGGGGCTGTGCTTTGCGCTGTGGAAGTATCGGCCCAAGAGCAACGCTTCGCCCAATGGGGACCTCGCGTTCCGCTTTGATTTTCTGGTGGAGGCCGACCTTGCTCCTGTTCAGGCGTTATTCGCGAAGAAGCCGGGGATGACGCTCGCGTCGGTGCGGCGGCATACTGATCAACTCTTTCCGCCGTTGATTCGGACAATCTGGCTGGGCAAGGATCTGAAGCCGATCACCGATGCGAAAGTGTTGGCTTATTATGACGAGCCGTACGATCGCGGCCCCGGCAGCGGCTACGGGCGCGACACGAACATCAACAACGAGCGCTGGCAGCAACTGGCGAAGCTGTACCCGCCAGCCGCGTGGACGACACTGTGCGCCAAAGCGCGTGCCGCGGCCGAGACGCAGTTGCGAGAGCACCTGCAGTTGAAGGAGTTGACGCGCTCGCTGGCTGATCAGGGTGCCCGGCTGGCCGACATTCGGCTCGCGCAGCAGGAAAGCAGGGTTGCTCATCTGTCGGCAGCGTTGCGGAAAGAAGAGAACGCCCGGTTGAAGATCGAACGCAGTCTCAGTGATGCCGTTGAGGCGGGCATTCGCAAGCCTGCCGTCCGGCTCGATTCGATCGGGGCCGTCTTTGTGTCGAGCAAGGATCCCTTCGCGGCCGAAAAGTAGACCATGGTTGACACCTCTCCCATCGATCTGACCTGGCTGCTTGAACGCTTGACCGAGGCGCAGCAGGCAGCCCAGGCACGCGTGGCCGAGGCGCGGGCGGCGAACGCACCGGTTGATGCGTTCGATCGCGACGTGGCCACTTGGCTGGCGGCCGGGTTGCGTGACCTGCTGAACGATGCGGTGACCGGGGCGTCGTTTACGGCGACCGGAACCGGGATCATTGACCGGGTGAATCGTGATCCGGACACGCGATTTGAGGAGAGTGATTTCCTGCGGCCTGACGGCATCCGCTTTC
>JBBQII010000492.1:0-3788 GCA_038324795.1 Gemmatales bacterium | reverse complement strand
TCGCGTCATTCGCCCCGATCCGCTGACATCTGCCGCTCAGGCCGTCGACTGATTGTCCTTGTCGTTTGAGCGCGGCGATCGCTGCAGCCAACCCCTGTTCGTTGATCGGCAATTCGCCCTGCTGAACGGCAACACTGATGGCTGGACGGTTGTCCATGAAGCCAGCAGGGGTGAAGGTCGCATTGATTTTCCCGATGTTTGCCTCGTTGTCCCGCAAATACTCGCGTAACTCGGGCGGGGAGGTCGATGGCTCGAACCGTCGCCCCGGATTCGATATTGCGACCCATGCTTCGGGAAGAGTAATGGAGAAGCCCGCGGAATCGTTATGTATGCCGCACTGACCAATCGGGACAACCGAAATCATGGCAAGAACAAGAAGCACTTTCAATTGCTTCATCTGATCCTCCGTCCGGACTACCTGTGGCTGCAGAGTGTAAATCTCAAGTACGACTACTTTGAAGCCTCTGCCCGCTCCTCAAGGTAATCCACCAACCGCACAAATGGATCGAACCCTACCACGTTCACGGCATCCGCGACGAAGTTCGACAGGGCGTTCACGTCATAGTACACCAGCGAACCGTCGCGGTCATCAATCATGTACTCGATGCCGCCGACGTCGATCTTCGCCGTCTGCATGATCTTCTCGCAAGCGGCAATTACGTCGGGCGGCGGCGTGTAACCTTCGACTTTCAGGCCCGTCTTCGGTGCGTCGATCGGGCAGGCACTTCGGGCAAGCTCCACGCCATCGCTGCGCTGGCAGATGTCCGCCGGGCACAGGTTGAACGTGTCGCCGGTCGTGTGCACCTTGATCGCGTACAGGAACTTGCCGTCGAGCGTTTCGACTCGCGTGATCTGCTGGCCGCGCGCGGGGACATACTCCTGTACCAGTGCCGTGTGATCGATCCCCAGTTGAATGCGGCCCTCACCCGCGGCACGTGCCAGGTCGAGCGGTTGATCGAACCGCGTGATGCCCGCGCCGCTGCCGCCGATGTTCGCCTTCACGACGACCGGAAAGCGCAGCCCGGCCGCCGCATCGCCGGCGAGCATGGCATTGTTGATGACGCGCGACCGCGGGTAAAGCAGCCCCAGAGATTCCAGCAGCGTCAGTTGCAGAGCCTTCGATGTCTCGTACGTGAAGCCAACCCGGCCATTGACGATCGGAATGCCCAGTCGTTCAAGATGCCCGAGGAACGACAGCGTGAAGAAGATCCCTTGCACACCATCACGCAGGTAGGCGGACGGGGACATGCGGTTGAACAGCAGGGAATAGTCGTGGTCGTGGATCGACGGGTCGTAAAGATGGGCTCGCGGGTCGAGACGCACGTAGGGAATACCGCGGCGGTCGAGTTCCTTGAACAGCGGACGCAACCAGTCGGGATGTTCGTGGTAGATGGCAAACGGCTTGCGGGTCGGCATCGCGGCTACTCCCTGGTGGGCGGAGTGAGATTACGCGAATGCGGGAAGCGGTACAACCCTGGGCCGGAAAACGCCGCGAGCCGTCGATTGCTTCGAGAAGCGATCAACGGCTCGTGTTGACGAAGTAAAGGCAATTACTTCTTCGGCATTTCTTTCGGCGTGTTGACGGTCTCAACATGGACCGGAGCGCTCGAGTACGGAGCGTAGGTCGTGGCTTCGCCGACCGACGGGCCGCAATCGCACTTGCCGCCCACGTGCTTGCAACCGATGGTCGCCAGCATGCACACACCGAGAATCGCAATGATACGACGCATGGGGAATCCTTCCCTTCGTTGGCAGACACCGGTTGGCGGTCCATCCGACTTTCCCGGCAGGCCTGCATCCTTCGAAACTTCTCATCGACCCTGCATCATCGCTGCCTTGACCCCAATCCCCACTTGCCGCGTTCTTCCCCGACAGCGTCACCCCGCCGCAAACGGCATGGCTTGCCCCTCTTCCACAGCTTCTCAGACAGTCACGTCGGTATTCGGGTAACGTCCCTTCATGGTTCGCCGGTAGCAATGGCCCTTCATGTCCATCACGTTCAGCTTCTCCGCTGCCGCGGGCATGAACAGTCCCGCCGGTTGTGGCGATTCCTCCCAACCGGTCAGATCGGTTTCGCCGGGTCCCTGGCAGAAAAGTTCATGGTCGAACGTCGCCCGGTCCGGCACGCTGCCGTCGTGGATGTGCTCCGTGGGAAAGAAGATCTGCCGGGCGTTAGCGCGCGGGAACTCGAACGCCATCGGGTGGATCTTCGATTCACCCTTCTTCAGTTTGAAAACCGCGAAGCCGGCATTCCTGTACTGGGGCAGCTTGTCCCAAACGGTGGTCGGAAGGCGGAATTGCTCGTCGAGTCGGGCGAAGTCCTTGATCGAAGGCACGAACGACGCCACGAAGCTGCCGACTTCCACGACTTTCAGCTTCGGGGGTGCTTTGCTATTCTCAAGGCTCAGCGTTCTGTCCGCATCGCTTTTAACGACTGGTTTCGGGAACCCGGCCCGCAGGTCCTCGAAGAAGCTCGGTGCCTTTTCCATGTTGATGAAGGTGACATCCTCTTCCCTAACATCTTTCGCGACCGGCAGCGGCAGGATCATTGACAGATCCAGACCCGCCTTCAACTTCATGCTGTAAACGATTACCTGACGGTTGCCCATGGTCGGCCGGGCGAAGATCGCCGTGTCGGACACCGACTCCACTGTCTGCGAGAAGCAACACATCGGAAGGCTCCTGTGATGAAAGAGGGCGAGGCGCCGTGCATTACACAGCACCCGGGCGCATGCTGTCAATCATTTCCGTTCGGACATCCCGCACAACGCGAATGGTCGCCCGCCAGATGCGGTGAACATGCGGTATGTTCGGGCAAAGTCGCGCACGTTTGTGAACGTCATCGGTTAAACTTCTGTTGCTGTCTCCCCCGCACGGCCGAGCAACATTAGCCGACATCATTGACGAGGAGTTCCCCCCCATGGGAGGGATCGCGTTCACACTCTTGCTGGCCGCGTCGGCCGGCCAGGTTCCGCCGCCGCCTGCCGCCGTGGAATGCGGCTCGTTCCTGGCACAACCGGCATACTGCGAGGACAAAATCCTGCGTGGCCCGCTGCGTCCGTACGCTTTGCAGCCCGGGGACATCATGCTCGCTGCCGACAGTTCAGTATTCTGGACGGCCGCGCACAAGATCGCCCTCACGTCGCACCCGACGCACAGTGCCATTGTCTTTCGCCGGCCGGACGGCACGATTGCGATCCTCGAAGCCGGCCCGCACGACACCATGCGCATCCGCACACTCGACGCACTACCGCATTTGAAGAGTTATGAAGAGGAAGGCCGCGTCTGGATCCGGCGGCGCGCGGTGCCGTTGACCAAAGAACAATCCGATTGCCTGACCTCTTTCGCCCTGCGGCAGGACGGCAAGCGCTTTGCCATTGGTCGGCTGGGCCAGCAACTGCTGCCGATCGCGACGCGCGGGCCGATCCGCACGTTTTTCATCGGCAAGCCGCATGGCGATCGCAACAGCTACTTCTGTTCAGAACTGGTCACCGAAGCGATGGTCGCCGCGGGTCTGATCGACGCCCGAACTGCCCGGCCCTCGGCCACCTATCCGCGCGACATCTTCATGGACGACTCGCCGAACCTGTACCTGAAGATTCACCTGAAGCTGGCTCCGTGCTGGGACCCGCCCGCAAGGTGGGTGAGTTCGCCGGTCGAGTGCGTGGTGGAGAAGAAATAGATCGTGAAACAGCGACGCGCAGCGAATTACTCCGCCGCGCGTTGCGGCTAAACTAGTTTCGCGACGTCCTCCCCCTCACGGAAGCGATAGCCGACACCGCGCCGAT
>JBBQII010000491.1:0-3793 GCA_038324795.1 Gemmatales bacterium | reverse complement strand
TCGGCTTGTCGATCGCTTCGTGCTCGCCGTAGGCAATCTGTTCGCCATCCAGCGTGGCCAGGATTTCCTTGCCGTTCAGTTCGACCAGCAGCGTATGCCATTCACCGGCCTTGATCGGTGTTTCGACAGTCTGCAGCACCTTTCCCGTGTCCGGTCCGTTCTTGCCGTCCTGGTCGTCTTTCTGCACGACCAGCCCGTTCGGTCGAACGATCACGCGCGACACATGCCCCTTCGCGCCGTTCAGGCTCAGGCTGATCTGTTTGGTGCCGTCGAGCTTGAACGAGAACTGAATCACGCCGTTGTGAAACGCGACATTCTGGCGGATGACCGCGCCATGCATGTCTTCCTTCAGTTCGCTGCCGCGCAGGCCCGTGTCGGCGGCTTCCCACTTGCCTTTGCCGGCTTTCCAGTTGCTGCCGACGGTCGTCAGGTTGTCGGTCAGCAAGTTCTTGCCGCGTTCGGTCATGCGGGTTTTCAATGCGGTGTCCGCTGTCGGCTCCACTGCATTCAGCCCCAGTGCCAGGGTGCCGATCGCCAGCGCCCAGATCAAGTTCGGCCGTTTCATGGTTTCCTCGCATATCTTGAGAAGAGGTTGAGCAGAAGAGTAAACCGGGCAGAACGGGCAAAGTTCCGCTGCCCGCAGTGCGGTCGCCTGCTAAACTAGCACAAGTCCGGTCCGAATCCCACCATTCACCTGCGGTCATCCATGAAGCTTGATCTTGTTCCCGCGGACGTTGACGACGACTTCGACATCGTTCCGTTCATCAGCGTCGCGTTCCTTGTGATGTTCGTTCTGCTGGTCGCATCCCAGTTTCTGGAGGAAGCGGTCGGCACCCGCGTCGATCTGCCTGTCGGCCAGGCTGTGCCGCAGACCCTGCTGCGTGACGATGCCGACACCGTCACGCTTGCGGTGAACGGCGACATCGAACTGCGCGACGCGGAGGGCATCACTTCAATCGAATCAGTCGAAGCTCTCGAAGAAAAACTGAAAGCTCGGCCCGACTGCCATCGGCCGTTGATCCTCCGCTGCGACCGCCATTGCACTTACGAGCAGTACACCCGTGTGAAGAACGCCGCCCTGAATGCCGGCGCGCTGACCCTGTTTGAAGAAACCCGCACCCCGTGAGGACCGATCGATGAGCGAACCGCAACCGCAATGGCGGAACTTCGCCTCGCGCTGGCGCGATCTGCCGGGATTGATCGGCGGGCTGGCACTGTCTGCCGTAATCGTGGGCGGGCTGTTGCTGCTGCTGGAACTGCCCGTACGCATTACCGACCCGGTTACAGGCGAACCAGTAGCCAGTCAGGTTCCACTGCCTGCGACTTCGCCAAGACCCGGCCCGACCCGCATTCCCGTTCATGCATCCGACACATCGCATGTCGAAGTCGTCCGGCAGCAGTTGATCGATCAACACGTCCGCCCGATGTTCGACCAGCTTTCCGCCGACTTGGTTCCCGCGAACGAGCGGGTTGCGATGTGGCGCAAGATTGCCCCGGCACTCGAGCCCGGCATCAATCGATTGGCGGCAACCGTTGCGAACACCGGTCGCACATCCGCGTGGCCGCGATTGCAAGTCGGCTCGCTGGTCCTCGATATCGGCTCATTCGAATACCCCGAGGTGCAACTCGACCAGCTCAACATGCAGTTGCTGGAGTTGGTTTTCCAATCAATCGAGGGAACGACGGAAGGGGCCATCGTCGACGACCTGCTCGTCGAGTCCCGTCGGATCGCCAGGACGATCGCCGTTCAATACCGCAAAGAGATCGAAGAGAAAATCGCCTACCCGGCCGCCGAGAAGATCAACGTCCTGCGCGAGAAGGAAGCCGTCGAGCGCATCAAAGGACTCGAACAGGCCCTGAGCTCGCTGCAATTGTTGACCAACACAGCGAAGGAAGTGGTCCGCGGCCTCGAGCGCATCGAGCCGACCGTCAAGGAACAGACCGAGGTGCTGATCAAGGCCCGCGAAAAGAAAGATCCTGCGGCGGGCGGGAAGGCCACGGCGATCCTTCGCGAACAGCGGTCCGTCATCGGCAACTTGCATGTGAACTACCAGAAGGCACAGACCGCATTTCGTTCGGCCGGAACGAAGGTCAGTACCATGCCGGTGATCGACAAAGCGATGGAGCAGTTGCTGCAGACGACTGACACGGCGCTGGAGCAAAACTACGAGAGCATCAAGGCGATGGCGAACCTGACCGGCGAGGAACTGCTAACCGCTGTTCGCAAGACAATCGAGCAGTCGCGAGCCCTGTCGGACCAGGCCGAGAAACTGCGCGCAGCCGTCGAACTTCAGCTGGCGCGCGAGCAAGCCGACCAGCGATACGAAGCGATGTCGAAGCAGGCACGAGAGGCCATGTTGCTGGCCAAACTCAACGAAGAGGCCGAGAAGGCGAACGATCCGTCGAAGAAGGGCGAAGCGGCACGTCGCCGGGATTTGCTGGTCAACGACCTCAACACCCTCCGCAGCGTGCTGACGCAGTACGGCGAGTCCCTTTCACGCATCGTGGAGGCGAACAAGGGCCAGGCCGACCAGGCGAACGACCTGCGGAATCAGTCGCAGGAAGTGCGCGCGAAGCTGAAGCAGGCGCTGTACGCGCTCAATGAACGCCGCTTCGCCGAAGCCGCCGACTTCTACAAGCAGTCAGTCGCGGAATACCTGAAACAGGAAGACGGCCTGCAGGCCATGCAGGTGAAACTCGGCCTCAAGGAAGAGATCAACCCTGCCCGGGCCGCCCGATGGCTGATCGAGCGAATGCACCGCGACGGCAAATTCGCCACAGCCGCCCGGGAAACCTTTGAGACGACCTACCGCACCGCGGTCAAGGATCGCATTGTGAAGCGGATGGATGAAGGATTCAATCGCCGACTCAAGGCCGAGCAAGTGGACAATGCCCAATCGCTCGAACGGTTGCACCGCGAGGTTGACACCATCTTCGACACGGAGATCCTGAAGGCAACCGATGTCCACGATGCGTTCATGCGCGGCATGTCGGCGAAGTTTCCGCCGGCCGACGCCGACCCGGCCGTCCTGCTGAAGGACGATGGCGTCGTCTCCGGCGAGGCGATCCGTGCGGTGAACCAGCAGATGATGTACACCACCGGTTCGATCGGCAACTCAGCCGTCTACTCCACCACGATGAACGAATTCTGCGCCCGCGCGTACAAGCCGGCGATACCCAACCCGGCCTTACGGCGGTTGGAACACCTGGTCAACGAAGTGCGCATCGATCGCCGCGACTTCCTTGGCCCATTGACACTGAATCTCGCACGACCGGCTGCCGGGGGTCCCGTGCCGCCGACCGCAGTATCACCGGCGAAGATCCATGTTGCCCGGGAATTGCCGCGTCTGACCGTGACGCCGGGGCGGAATGCATTAGCGGAGCGCGGCTACAAGATCGTCAACGCGCCGTTCCTGCCTCAGGGCCGGATCACGATCGACGGACGATTCGATGACTGGCCAACTGAGTCGTTCACGCTGTCGCCGATCCCGGAAGGAACAGCCGTGGGATCGGTGAAGGCGGACTTCCAGCACGCCCGTGTTGCGTTCACCAGTACGGAACTGCTCGTGGCCGTCGAAGTGACCGATACCACCGGCAAGATCGAGAACGAAAAACCGCTCAGCAGTTTCTGGAAGAACGACGGCATCGAAGTGTTCATCGATCCGCTCAACACCAAGCTGCCTCGCCGGGGCGAGCGCAACACTCACCAGTTCGTCGCGTTCCCGTTCAATCACAGAGACGACAACACGAGCGGCGGCTACGAAATGCTCATCCAGGGCTGGGACACGCCGCC
>JBBQII010000490.1:0-3803 GCA_038324795.1 Gemmatales bacterium | reverse complement strand
TCGCGCGATAGACCTTGCCCATGCCGCCGCTGCCGAGAAACTGTTCGAGCTTGTAGTCGCGGTAATCGAACGGGGCCCGCGGATCGTCCATTTGATTTGCCGGCTTCGCGGGCGGTTTCACGTTCTTCAACGGTTGGAAGTCGATCGGCACCGCGTCCGGGTCGTCGACCCACCGTTTGCGAATCTCTTCGATCGCCCGGCGCACAGTCCGCTCGCTCCTTCCGGTTGCGGTGGCAATCTGTTCCCAGGTGTCGTCCTGTAATCGCAGTTCCAGCACTCGACGTTGCAACGGTGTCAGCGAACGCATGAACGATTCAAGTTCATCCACGGTCGCCAACGCTTCCAGCGGCGTCGGCCCGTCATCCGCGTGTCCCGCGAACGAAGAAAGCGGCCGATCCCGCCGAACGGTGCGCTTGGCCGCCTGATGATGCGCGATCTGCCGGCGAAGTTTGTTCAGCGTGATCGTTACCAGCAATCGCCACAGGTCGCCGCTGTTCTGCAGAGTGAATTGCCCCGCCCGGGCCCGGATGAAGAAACTGCGATAGGCGGAATGCACCGCATCTTCGGGGTCGAGACGTCGGCGCAACGACGGCGCGATCTGATGACGCACCATCTCGGAAAGACTCTCGACGTAACGGGTGAACAACCGGTCGGCCGCGCCGGGTTCATTGCGCCGGTAGCGGTCGAGCAGTTCGGCAGATGATTCGTCCGCCATGAGCGATGCCGGGTTTTTGCGGAATTTTGGCCAGGCGGAAGACTCGATATGCATCTTAGGGGAGCCAACCGTTACCTCAAAGAAAGGATTGAATCATGACCTTCGTCGTCACCGAACCGTGCATCGGCTGCAAGTACACCGATTGCGCCGTCGTCTGCCCCTGCGACTGCTTCCGCGAAGGGGAGAAGATGCTTTACATCGACCCGCTCAGCTGCATTGACTGCGGGGCATGCGAATCCGAATGTCCCGTCAGCGCAATCTACCGGGAGGATGAGGTACCCGCGAAGTGGGTGAGCTATATCGCGATCAATGCGGAACAGTCGCAGCGTTGCCCGCCGATCACGGAGAAGAAGCAACGAACATCGGCTTCGGGCAGCCCGTAGCTATAAAATCCCCCCATGACCACCACCGAACCGTTGACCGTCACGCAGTTGACGCTGGCGATCAAGAATGATCTCGAGACGCAGTTCAGCGGCGTGCTGGTCACGGGCGAAATCACAGGGTTTCGGCCGCATCATCAGTCGGGGCATGCGTACTTCACCATCAAGGATGCCGGCGCGGTGATGCCCGCAGTCATGTGGCGAAGCATCGTCCTGCGGCACAAGTTCGACGTGCGCGACGGCATGGAAGTCGTCATCCGCGGAAAACTGACAGTTTATCCGCCGCACGGCAAGTATCAGCTCGATGTCGAAAAACTCGAGCCGATGGGGATCGGCGCGCGCGAGTTGGCTCTGCGCCAGTTGAAGGAGAAGCTGTTCGCCAAGGGCTACTTCGACCCCAGGCGCAAGAAGCGGCTGCCGGCCTACCCGCGGCGGCTGGCGCTGATCACCAGCCCCAGTGGCGCGGCCGTGCGCGACATGCTGCAGGTGCTGGCGGTCCGCTGGCCGCATGCCGAAGTGCTGATCGTGCCGGCGCGGGTGCAGGGGGACGGCGCTGCCGAAGAGATGGCGCAGGCGCTCGACCGGTTGAATCAACTTCATGCAAGTAAGCTGTTGCGAATCGACGTCGCGGTTGTCGGCCGTGGGGGCGGCAGTGCCGAGGATTTATGGGCTTTCAACGAGGAAATCCTCGCGGATGCGATCTTCGCGTCGGCCATACCGATCGTCAGTGCCGTAGGGCACGAGATCGATGTCAGCATCAGTGATCTGGTCGCCGACCTGCACGCCCTGACCCCTACCGATGCCGCCAACAAGATCGTTCCCAGCCGGCCCGATCTGCTGCAGTTGCTGCGCGATCTGCGCAACCGATTGGAAGAGGGGGTCCAGCACCGCCTGGCCATGGCCCGGCAGCGGCTCGAAGCCTGCGCGAGGCATCGCATCTTCCGGCAGCCGCTCGAGAAGATCCGCCAGCATGAAGAGATGCTTGACGACCTGAGCGGCCGATTGCAGCGCGTGCTGACAATGAAACTGGAGCGTGCCCGCGAGGCATTATCGTCAAAAGCAGCCCAGTTGGAGTCGCTGAGCCCCTTGAACGTGCTTGGCCGTGGGTATAGCTTGACAATGAATGATACCACGGGCGAACTGCTGCGCGATGCAACTCTGATGCAACCCGGCGACCGCGTCACAACTCGCCTGGCCCGCGGCAGCCTTGGCTGCCGGGTCGAAGAGATTACAGATACCACGGCCTCGGCCTGAGCGTACGCCGCTGCCGATCATGGATGATGCCGCTGGAGCGGGGATCGCTGTATGAGTCCATCACCGACTGAAATCCCTTCGTTCGAGAAATCTCTCGTCGAACTGGAAGGGATCCTGCGCAGTCTGGAAGATGGTTCCACTTCTCTCGAAGACAGCCTCTCGCAATACGAACGCGGTGTCGCCCTCCTGAAGGGCTGCTACCTGAAGCTGCGCGAGGCCGATCAACGCATCGTCAAGCTGGCCGGGGTCGATGCCGAGGGGAAGCCGATGCTCGAACCGTTCGAGCATACCGCGACCATCGAAGCCGTGCCCGAAAAGAAGAAGCCGGCGGCGAAGCCCCGCGCGAAGAGTGAGGATTCAAGCTATTGAAGCAGAATCCGAGATTCGCGCCACGCTCCACGGTTGCCGCGAATTGGCGGACCGGGCGCTGGGCCACTGGCTGGCGCGAAAGTCCGTCGGTCTGCCGCAATCTCTGGTGCGGGCGGTCAGCTACAGTCTCCTTGCGCCCGGCAAAAGACTGCGGCCGACACTGGTGATGCTTGCATGCGAGGCGGCCGGCGGCCAACGCGACTTGGCCTTGCCCGCGGCGGTCGCAGTGGAGATGATCCACACATACTCGCTGATTCATGATGATCTGCCGGCCATGGATGACGACGATCTTCGCCGGGGCTTGCCGACCTGCCATAAGAAGTTTGGCGAAGCGTTGGCGATTCTAGCGGGCGATGAACTGCTGACGCTGGCCTTCGAGGTGCTTGCGGAAGGTTATCCGCCCGCGATCGCGGCGGTTAGTGTTGGTGAGTTGGCCCGGGGGGCCGGCGGCAGCGGCATGGTCGGCGGGCAGGTTCTTGATCTGGCGGCCGAGGGGCGAATCCCGGGGGAAGCCCGGCCGACGACAGCAGCGGACCTCGAAGCGATCCACCGCCGCAAGACGGGCGAACTGTTTGTCGCTTCACTGCGGTTGGGCGCACATGCGGCGGGGGCCGAACCGAACGGCAAAGTGCTCAATGCGCTCGACGCGTATGGCCGCAAGTTCGGCCTGATGTTCCAGGTGCACGACGACCTGCTCGACGTGGAAAGCGACAGCGACACGGCCGGCAAACGCGTCGGCAAGGATGCGGCCCGGGGGAAGCTGACTTACCCGGGCCTGCTGGGGATCGACGAGAGCCGACGGTTGGCGCGTCAGTTGTGTGATGAGGCCGTGACAAGTGTGGCCGGCCTGGGTGACGCGGGGAAACCGCTCATCGACCTGGCGCGATACGTGATGGATCGCAAGCGATGACAACGGGGGCGCCGGGGCAGGGAGTCCCGGCCGATGAAGTTCGACCAAAGAGGCTGACATGACCGAACTGCTCAACACCATCAAGTCGCCGGCCGATCTGCAGGGGCTCACCGAGCCGGAACTCGGCACGCTCGCGCAGGAGATCCGCGATGAACTGGTGCGCGTCCTGAGCATT
>JBBQII010000489.1:0-3808 GCA_038324795.1 Gemmatales bacterium | reverse complement strand
CGCCCTGATCCGCCGCGAACCGGGCAACATCGACCACCGTGTGCGACAGGCGGAGATCACGCTCTGGTCGCGGGAGTTCGCCAAGGCGCTCGCGCTGTTCCTCGCCCTGCCCGGGCGCACGCAGGAGGTCGCGGCCGTCCGCCGCGGCACCATCGACGCCGCCGCCGGCGCCGTGAAGCCGCTGACGCCCGTCGAGATGAAGCAGTTGCGCACGCTGGCCAATCGCTGCCTGACCGCCGACGACGAGATTCACGGCGATGCCGTGGCCCTGGCCCGTCTGGGAGGTGTGCTGGCCCGCAACGGCGACCGCGAATGGGCCGCCCGCGCTTTGGAACGCGCGATCGCGCTCGACCCGAAGGAACCCGCCATCCGCCTCGAACTTGGCGGAGCCCTGCAGTCGGCCGAGCGCTTCGACGATGCCCTGAAGATCTACGACACCACCGTCCTCGACGGCGATGCCCGCTTCCGCCGCATCGAAGTGCTGGCCGCCCTCAAGAAGTTCGACATCGCCCGCGATTCGATCTTGACCATCCTGCGGGCCGAGCCCGAGTCGCGCGTCGCGCGGCGCTGGTTGGCCGATGTCCTGAGTTGGAAGGGCGAACACGCCGCCGCCATCCGCCACTTCAACGACCTGCTGCGCGAAACGCCCGACGATGCCGACATCGCTGTACGGTTGGCTGAAACCACGCTCTGGTCCGGCGATGCCGGCCGCGCCGCCCGGCTGTTCCAGGCGCTGCCGCCGAAGGCGCTCGAGGCGTCCCGCGTGCGCCGGTCGTTCATCGACGCCGTCGCCGGCTGCGATGCCGATGCTGTCCCGCTGATTCAACCCGAGCCGCTGCTTCGCGCTTCGGAACTGGCCCTGCAGCCGCGCGACGACCTGCACACCGACACCACGCACCTGTCGCGCCTCGCGCTGAGCCTGCTGCGTGCGAACCGCAAGGCGGATGCGGGCCAGGTGCTGGATCAGGCGCTGGCGGTCGCGCCGCGCGATCCGGCCGTGCGTGCCGAGCTGGGCGGGGTCCTCGTTGCCGCAGGCCGGCATGCCGATGCGTTCAAGCTGTACGACGGCCTGAAGCTGGAAGGGCCGTACCGCTTCCGGCTGATCGAACTACACACCGCTCGCGGCGAGTGGGACAAGGCGATGCGCGAACTGCGCCTGATCCTCGAGCGCGACACCGCCGACATGGATGCCCGCCGCATGCTGGCCGACATCCTGAGTTGGCAGAAGCAGTACCCCCAGGCGATCGAGCTTCTGGACGAAGTCCTGCGTGCCCGGCCCGACGATGCCGAGACACAGATGCGCCTGGCCGAGGTCCTGCTCTGGTCCGGCGAGTACGCCAAGGCGCTGGCCCGCTTCCAGAAACTGCCCGAGGCGGTGCGCGAACGCCCGGCAGTACGCCGCGGCTTCATCGACGCCGCCGCCGGCATACCGCCGACGGAAGCCAACCGCATCGATCGCGCCATCGCCAAACAGGTTGGCGAACGAACGCTGCGCGATGGCGACCCGCTCTTGAGCGATGCTGTGCTGCTCGGTCGGCTCGGCCTGGTGCTGGCACGCGTTGACGAACAGGCACTGGCCGTTCGCGCACTCGACCTGGCAGAGAAGAACCTGCCCGCGACCGGGACCAACCGGCTGGAACTGGCCGGCATCATGGTTGCCGCCGGTCAGTACGCGCGGGCCGCGAAGCTGTACGAAGGCCTGAACCTGAAAGGCGAGAACCGCTTCCGCCTCGTCGAGTTGCACGCCGCGCAGAAGGATTGGGTAAATGCCCTGGCCGAGTGCAAGCGCCTTTTGACGCTCGATGCCGCCGACATGCGTGCCCTGCGCTGGCAGGCCGACATCACCAGTTGGAAGGGCGACCATGCCGACGCGATCGCCCTGTTCCGCAAGCTGATCGAGACCCGCGCTGATGATCTCGACTTGAAGATCCGCCTGGCCGAAGTCACTCTCTGGTCGAAGGACTACCCGGCCACGGTGACCGCCCTGATCGCGCTTCCGGATGCCGCCCTGTCGAGGCCTGAAGTTCGGCGGGCGTACATTGATGCCGCGTCGGCCATCGACAAACCACTTGATGCGGCCGCCATCGCTCGTGCCCGGCAGATCGCGCTGTTGACATTCGACGCCGCGGCTGACGACATGGTCCGGGCGAACGTGCTGTCGCTGTCCCGCCTGGCGTGGATCCTGCTGCGCGGCAGCGATGCCGAGACGGCCAACAAACTGCTCACGCTCGCCATCGCGCTGAAACCGGCCGACCCGGCCGGGCGCAAGGAACTGGGCGGTGTGCTCGCTGCGGCGATGCGTGTTCCCGAAGCGTTCGCGATGTACGAGGGGCTGACCTTCACCGGCGACGATCGCTTCCGGCTCATCGGCCTGCACTCCGCCGCGCGCGACTTCGTGAAGGCGGAAGAGGAAACACGCAAGATCCTGCGGGCCGAGCCCGAAAACCGCAAGGCGGTGCGCTGGCTGGCCGACGTTCTCAGTTGGAAGGGCGACTTCGAGGAATCGCTGCGCCTGTTCCGCGACCTGCTGATGCAGGACCCGGCCAACGAGGAACTGAAAGTCCGCATTGCCGAGACGACACTCTGGAGCAAGGACGGCAAGGCCGCGCTGCCGCTGTACGAAGCACTTCTGCTGAAGGAGTTTGACCGCCCACGCCTCTGGGAAGGCTTCGTCGCCGCGGCCGCCATGGTGCCGACTTTGTCTGACGACCAGAAGACGCTGGTGAAGCGCATCCGCACCGGGGCAGAGCGCGCCGACCTGCGCTCGGCCGTGTTCTGGTCGCGGTTGGCGTATGTCGTGTTCCGCGAAGGCGATGAACTGGCCGGACGGCAGTACATGGAGAAGGCCCTGGCACTGAAGCCGACCGAGGCGATCGAACGCAAGGAACTGGCCGGCATTCTTTCCTCCTTCAAACGCTACAAGGAAGCCGCGTCCCTGTACTCCGACTTCGTGCTGGATCGCGATGACCGCCTGCGCCTGGCGGAGCTTCACGCCGCCGCGGAGGACTTCCCCGCGGCCATCCGTGTGCTCGAAGCGCTGACGCGCGACTTCCCGACCGATCGCCCGGCCCTGCGTTACTTCGCCGATGTGCTGAGTTGGCACAAGCAGTATGCCGCGTCGCTCGAGTTGTTCGATCGCCTGCTGAAAGACGAACCGGGTGATGCCGAACTGCAATTGCGCCAGGCCGAGGTACGCCTCTGGAGCCGGGCTAACGATGCCGCGTTGGCGACGTTCGTGAACCTGCTGAATGCCGGCTCGATGGAACCACGCGTCTGGAGCGGCTTCGTCGATGCCGCAGCCGGTGCGAAGAAAGTCGATGTCCTGGCCGGCAAGGCGGCCGTCGGCCTGGTGCGCGCTCTCGACGGCAACGCGAAGGCGAAGCCACTGACCGATGACCCGCTGTTCCTGGGCCGACTGGCGCTGGTGCTGCAACGGGGCGGCCAGGGAGCGCTGACGCCGCCGCTGGTTGCCCGCATCATGAAGAAACTGCCCGACTCGGCCATGGGCCGGCGTGAACTGGCGGGCATCTTCATCACGCTGGGGGCCAACGCCCAGGCCCGTGAAATGTATGCGAGCATCGACCGCAGCGTCGAGGATCAACTGCGGCTCATCGACATCGACACTGCCGAGAAACGCTTCGCCGAAGCGGAAAAACTGGCCCGCGACCTGTACGCCAGCAACCCGAATGATGTGGCCGTCGCCAGAAAGCTGGCCTCGGTTCTCTCCGCCGTGGAGAAGCATGCCGAAGCGCTGGTCATCCTGCTGGGCATCGAAAAGCTGAACACTGACGATCGCGAGCTCCCCATC
>JBBQII010000488.1:0-3821 GCA_038324795.1 Gemmatales bacterium | reverse complement strand
AATCGGAACACCCGGTGCCGGCAATGGCAATAACTGCGGTGCGAACATGCGTGACATCGCGATTCGCTCTTGGACTGCTTCTCCCCATTGTTTGAATTTCAACTCATGGGGTGCGGCAGCGGCACGCAATTCGAGAATCGTGGCACGCTGCATGGCGAGTTCAAAGTCGATCAGTGCAGGCTTACCGATCTGCCGACGGCGAGAGGCCAACTGCCGATCGAAGTCCAAAAGCAGTCGCTCCAACTGCTTGTGTTCGCGGGTTGCAAGGGCAGACGCCGGATCAGCAACCCTTGTGATGCACATCAGGATGTTGCCCTGGTTGATCGGGGCCGGTTCGTCCGAGCGCAGGGCGTTTTCAGTGACGACCGCGAAGCCAGCGATCAGCCAATACTTCCACATGAGCAACTCTCACACGAAAAAAAGACATTGATCAAGTCTAACCCAACGCGGGACAATCCACAATCAACTGCTCGCGGTCAGAATTGCGGCTTCGATGTAGCCGCATTCGCCGGAATGCGGGCGAGCCAACCCGCATTCCGGCGAACGCGGCTACAGATACCCACGAATCAAGTTTGACCAAACGGAGCATAAACAGGTGGTTGAGTCAGGTGCGTGTCGTCGATTTGACTTCCCCTTGACACATCCCGCCCCGCTCGGCTATTCGGCCGATTCTGTTTGGGATACCGGCTCGTGCGCGGAGATTACGCGATGCGGAAGAAGCAATGGCTGGGCGGATTGGTCATCCTGTCGCTGGGATTGCTCGGTTGGGTCACGTGGGGGACCGCCCAGCCTTCGTACAACCCGACGCCGGTGGGCAAGTCGAGCGTGACTCGCAAGATCATCGAACGCACACCACAGATTCTCCCTGATGATGAACCGATCGTGGTGCTGCCGCCCCTATCGAACGTGCAGCCGAAGAGTGCACCGCCGTTGATCGTCGATCCGCTCGGGGTTCCGATTCACCCCACACGACTTGCCCCCGAGCCACTGCTTATTCCGATGGAACCTGAACGCCGCGAGGAAGAACGACCAAACAGGGGAGGAACGCCTCCACCCCAGTACAAAATGCCCTTCAGCGAACTGCCGGACGTCGCCAAGCCCGAACAGCCGCTGCGCAGCGAGTCGACCCATTCCACCACGCAGCCCGCGATTGCCATGGAGTGGACCGGCCCCGCGACCGTGAAGGTCGGCCAGACCGGCGACTACACTCTACTGATCCGCAACACGTCGACGATCCCGGTGCAGAAGGTCATCGTTCAGGCCCGTGTACCGGCCGAGGCGACTGTCGTTTCCACCGAGCCGAAGGCCGAGGGGGCCGACGGGGTCATGCTCTGGGAACTTGGCAACCTGCTGGCCAAGCAGGAACGCAAGCTGACGATCCGGATGAAGACGCCCAACCGGGGCGACGTCAACTGCCAGGCGTGGGTCACCTTCACCGGCTCTTCAGTCATGAAGATCCGCGTGCGCGAACCGAAGCTGACCGCGAAGATCGTCGTTCCCGAAAAGACTGTCGTCGGCGAACCCGTCAACGTGGTGCTGTCCATCACGAACTCGGGCGACCACCCGGCCGAGCAGGTGAAGATTGCCGCGACGCTGGGCGATGGGCTCGAAACTATCCGCGGCAACAAGCTTAGCTACGATCTCGGCACGCTGGCCCCCGGCGACTCGCGAAATCTGACGGTTCCTTGCATTACCAAGAATGTCGGCGCCCAGAAGTGCGAACTGACTGCAGAGGCCGACCTGGGCCTGAAGGCGCACGATGTCGCAACGATCAACGTCGTCCAACCGCGGCTGGACCTCACGCTCGTCGGCCCGAAGTTGCGCTATCTCGACCGCAAGGCGGTCTACACGATTCGAGTGACCAACCCTGGCGATGCCGCCGCGTCCAACGTATTCGTCACGCAGACGGTGCCGGCCGGGTTCAAGTTCGTGCAGGCCGACATGGGCGGCCAGCATGACGACATGGCACATTCGATCAAGTGGTTCGTCGGCGAACTGCCGCCGGGTCAGGCGAAGGAAGTGAAATGTGAGTTGCTCGCCATCGAACAAGGCGAGTTCACACACAAGGTAACCGCCCATGCGTCGCGCGGCATGAAGGCCGAGCAGGAACTGAAGACCGCCGTCGAAGGCCTCTCAGCCATTTTAATGGAACTTGTCGACGTGGAAGATCCGGTCGAAGTCGGCGGGGAAACCGCCTACGAGATCAAGATCACCAACACCGGCTCGAAGGCGGAGACTGACGTCAAGCTGATCTGCACCATCCCGCCGCAGCTGAAGTTGAAGTCCGTCAACGCTCCGCTCAAGTACGAGATGGTGGGCAACGACCTGGTGTTCCAGTCACTGCCGAAGTTGTCGCCCAGGGCGGATGTCGTGTTCAAGATCGTGGTCACGGCGGAAGCCAAGGGCGACGCGCGATTCAAAGCGTCGTTGACCTCCGCGAGTCTCGTCGAACCTGTCGTGAAAGTGGAACCGACAAAGGTCTACGCCGAATAGCCGCTTGCGGCGTCGCCCACATTTAAAAACAGCAAGGGGAGCGACCGATGCAACATCGGCCGCTCCCCTTGCTTGTTTCACTTCAACCACCCATTAGAACGGGTTGGCCGGTCCGTTCACCTGGATGGCCGGCTTCGGGGCCGACACCGGGGTAACGATCGGCTCAAGGTTCAGGTTGGTCACGCCGCCTTTCGGCAGGTCCTTCGGCATCTCTTTCTTCGGCATGTCCTTCGCGGGGACCGGGTCAGCCGGAGCCGTAACGGCTGCCGGTGCGCAACCGCTGTCGCAGGTGTCGCACGAGGCGCTACCGTGCTTGCCGAACTTGCCCTTGATGCGGGACCACAGGCCGACATGGCCGCAGCCGCTGTCACATGCGGTGGCGCAGCCGCCGCATGTCGGGGCCGGGGCTGCCTTGCAGACCGGCTCAGCCTTGCAGACCGGCTCGGGCTTGCAAACCGGGGCCGGCTTGCAGTGGACGATCGGCTCTTTCTTGCAGACCGGCTCGGCCTTGCAGGCCGGGGCTGCTTCACAGCCGCACGAGGAATGTTTGCTGAAGCGGGCCTTCAGCCGGCTCCACAGACCGGGCTTGTGGCCGCAGCCGGAATCGCAGACCGTGGCACAACCACCGCCGCACGATGAACCGGTCGAGACGATGACCGGTGCCGGGGCGGGTGCCACGGGGGCCGGGTCCGCGCCTGCCACAAACGCCGAGGTCAGCATGAACAATGCTGCATTCACGATTACGAACCTCCGTAGGGAATTCGGTGGCGCGGGGCCGAACGTCTGGCGGGAATCCGACGACCGGACTCACCTGCCCGTGCCTTACCGCAGTTTGAGCTTCCTGCTCCTGGAGAGATCTTCAGGAGGCCGAACTCTGCCATCTTTTTTCGTCAGGTTGCCGGGCGACGATGATGGCGATCGATCGAAAAAGCGCCCGAATTGCCGAATCGACCTCGCTTTCCACGAATTGAATCGGACGAAACGGTCTCGAAAGCAGGCGAAGCGTGGCAGAGTTTGCAGATTGGGAAACGGTTGCCGTTTGGCGCGCGGGTTAGCGGTCCGACGGTCGAGCCGTTGGCTCGACCGCTAAACGGCGCGCTTGTGCAAGACTGGTGTCGCTTCACCATCCCATGCGCCGGGTAGTTCGCCGCGCGGGGCACTGAGAGGCCGTGTCAGCAACTTCACCACCACGCCGACGATGAAGGCGATACAGCCGAAAGCGGCCGTGAACTTCCAGATGGCCGCCAGCAGGTTCGGAACGAGCAATTGCCATAAGCAGACGCCTAAGAGCAACACGCATGCGATCGGCAGGAAGTACTTCAGGCAGG
>JBBQII010000487.1:0-3824 GCA_038324795.1 Gemmatales bacterium | reverse complement strand
GCTCATAACGAGTTGGAAGTGGGTTCGACTCCCACACGCCCCATGCGCAGGGATCAGTAATTTGTCGTAAGAGAACAGTCAGAAGAGTGAGAGGAGGCAAGGCATTCGAACAGTTGACTCCGGCAGATTTACGTACATTTTGTCTACGCCTTGCATCCAAGTTGCCTCTACTCACTTCCCCGCTCTGACCGACACCTGATACGTGACCCCTGATTACTCAGGTTTATCCCTTGGCATTCTGATTCCTGCTCCGTAAACTCTGAAGACCAAAAGTTGTCTGAATCGTGAGTTCAGGCAGGAGTCGGAAACGGGCGGAGTCTGCGATGTCGATCACTCAGGAGCGTAAGACGGCACTCATCGGGACGCACAAGCGAGCGGAAAATGATACCGGCTCGCCCGAAGTGCAAGTGGCCCTGCTCACCGAGCGCATCAATCAGCTCACCGAGCATATGCGGGCGCACAAGAAGGATCATTCGAGCCGTCGTGGCCTCCTGAAGATGGTCAGCAACCGATCCACACTGCTGAAGTATCTGCAGATCTCGGATCGGCCCCGCTATCTGGCGATTATCCAGAAGTTGGGACTTCGAAAATAGCAGTTGTCAGTTCCCGGTTGTCAGTTCTCAGTGGCCGACCTTAATCACATCCTGTTCGCCGCTGACAACTGACAACGGAATACCGACAACTTCCCGCCGAACTCCTGCCGTAATCCCTGAGAGGAAATCTATCCGTGCAGGTCAGTCGCGTCGAATGCACCCTGGGTGCGCACACCATCAGCATTGAGACCGGAAAACTCGCAAAGCAGGCTCACGGGGCGGTTGTCGTCCGTGTGGGCGATACGATGGCCCTCGTCACTGCCGTTGCCGGCAATCCCCGCGAGGGAATCGACTTCTTCCCGCTCAGCATTGACTACCGCGAAAAGCCATCGGCCGCCGGCAAATTCCCCGGCGGCTACATCAAGCGTGAAGGTCGGCCCACGACCAAGGAAATCCTCACCTCACGCATGATCGACCGGCCGATCCGTCCCCTGTTCCCTACCGGATACTTCGACGAAGTGCAGGTCATCTGCCAGGTTCTCTCCGCCGACAAGGAACACGACCCGGACATTCTGTCGATGATCGGTGCCAGCGCCGCCCTGCACATCTCGCCGATCCCGTTCGTCAAGCCGACCGCTGCCGTCCGTATCGGGCGAGTGAACAGCGAATTCGTAGTGATGCCGACACATACCGACATGGAAGAGAGCGATCTCGACCTGATCGTCTCCGGCACCCGTGACGCCGTCACGATGATCGAGGGCTTTGCCCGCGAACTGCCGGAAGACGTCGTCGCCAGCGCCATCCTGCTCGCCCACGAGCAGATCGTGCGCATTGTCGACGTCATCGATGAACTCCGCAACAAGCTCGGCCTGGGTGCCAAGCAGATCCCGGCCGAAGCGGCCAACCCGCTCGTCGACATCTTCTACAAGAGATTCGCCGGCGAGATGCGTGAAGCCAAGTTGACCAAGGTCAAAGCTGAGCGCTATGCCAAAGTCAAGGTGATCAAGGATAAGCTCAAGGAAGAGTTCTTCCCGAAGGACAAAGAATCCGAGTACACCAAGGTCCAGTTCAGCCTGGCATTCACCGCACTCGAAGAAAAGGTCTTCCGTGACCTCGTCCTCGACGGTCAACGGCTCGATGGCCGGGGCTTTAAGGAGATCCGATCGCTGTACAGCGAAGTCGGCCTGCTGCCGCGGACCCACGGTTCGGCACTGTTCCAACGCGGCGAAACCCAAGCCCTGGTTACCGTCACGCTCGGAACGGTCAGTGACGAGCAGCGCGTTGAAGGCCTGCTCGACGAGCATTCGAAGAAATTCATGCTCGACTACAACTTCCCGCCGTTCAGCGTCGGCGAATCGAAGCCGATGCGAGGCCCCGGCCGACGCGAAATCGGCCATGGCATGCTGGCCGAGCGATCCCTGCGCGGCGTGATTCCGCTGTCGGCCAAGTTCCCGTACACGATCCGGCTGGTATCGGACATTCTTGAGTCAAACGGCTCATCGTCGATGGCTTCCGTCTGCGGCGGAACGCTCGCGCTGATGGATGCCGGCGTGCCGATAAAGCAGCCGGTGGCCGGCATCTCGATCGGTCTGGTGAAAGAGACGCGTGACAAGTTCGTCCTCTTCACCGACATCCAGGGTGACGAAGACCACTTCGGCGATATGGACTTCAAAATCGCCGGTTCGCCGCACGGCATCACCGGCATCCAGCTCGACATCAAGGTTGACGGCATCGAAGAGCCGATCATCCGCGGTGCCCTTGAGCATGCGAAGGAAGCCCGCATCCAGATTCTGAAGTCAATGCTCTCCGCCCTCCGTCGGCCGCGCGAAGAGATCTCGGTCCATGCACCGCGCCTGCTGCAGGTGAAGATCGACCCGCAAAAGATCGGCTTGCTCATCGGGCCGGGCGGCAAGAACATCAAGGGGATCCAGGAACAGACCGGCGCGAAGATCGACATCGACGACGATGGAACGGTAAGCATCGCCCACAGCGATGCCGCCGGCGCCGAGGCCGCGAAGCGACGCGTCGAAGCGATTGCCGAGGAAGTCAAAGTCGGCAAGACCTACGAAGGCAAGGTATCGTCGATCAAGGAGTTCGGTGCGTTCATCGAGATCCTGCCGGGTCGCGATGGACTTTGCCATATCAGCGAACTCGACCATAACTACGTCGGTCGCGTGGAGGATGTCTGCCAGGTGGGCGACATCCTTCAGGTGAAGGTGATCGCCATCGACGACCAGGATCGCGTGAAGCTGTCCCGCAAGGTGTTGCTCGCTCCGCCGCCCCCGGGCGAGGAAGGGGCCGCCCAGCCCCCGCGTCCGCCGCGTGAAGACCGTGGCGATCGAGGTGGTGACCGTGGCGGCGATCGCGGCGGCCGAGGCCGCGGCGGCGACCGCGGTGGCCGTCGGTGAGACTGAGTTCCGCCGCTCGCGGCGTCGCCCCTGTTTGATCGCCTATGACGACGACACAAAAACTTAATGAACTCGCCGAGATCGCCGGCGGGTTCATTCACGAAGTCAAAAATCATATCAGCACCCTCGGCCTGAACCTCACTCTCCTGGCCGAGGACTTTGAGAACCCGCAGACTCAACGCGAACGCAAAGCACTTGAACGCATTCAGCGCCTGCAAAATGAATGCGACCGTCTGGTCGTCGTTTCCAACGATTTCCTGCGCTTTGCCCGGGCCGAGAACCTGCAACTGCATTCGGCCGACTTGAATGACGTGATCGGCGACATGGTCGATTTCCTGTCGCCCACGGCCAAGACGAAGAACATCTCGATCACCTGGATACCCGGAGGGTCACTTCCTCCCGTGATGCTCGACCAGGACCTGTTCAAGCAGGCAGTGTTGAACCTGCTGATCAATGCCGAACAGGCGATGCCCGATGGCGGCGAAATCGTACTCCAGACAAGCCGCTCTGCCGCATCGGTGCGTCTCGACGTGATCGATACCGGTGCCGGCATCCCGCGCGACGTGTTGCCGAAGATCTTCACGCCTTTCCACACGACTAAGCCCGGCGGCACTGGCTTGGGCCTGCCGACGATGCGCAAGATCGTGCAGGCCCACGGCGGCGCGGTTGAAGTACAAAGTGACGAGGGGCACGGTACCAAGTTCTCGATTCACCTTCCGGTACCGGCTGTCGGGGACTGATCGCACAGCTGCATCAGCCCTCGCCATTCCCAGTAGTGCCTCGCCACGATCTGTGCAGCAATCCAGAGTGGAATGAACTACAAATGGATCAGCAAAAGATCGGCGCGGGTCGGTCGAGTTGGCCGTCGACAGACAATCACAAT
>JBBQII010000486.1:0-3825 GCA_038324795.1 Gemmatales bacterium | reverse complement strand
CGACGACGGCGAATATGCGATCAAGACCCCGGCCGGACAGCGCGTGCAGAAGTGGCACTACCCCAGCCGATCGGAATGCATGGTCTGCCACAGCCGGGCCGCCAACTGGGTACTGGGCCTGTCCGAGCCGCAGATGAACCGCGACCACGATTACGGCAACGGCTGCGTCGAAAACCAGTTGACCGTCCTGGAACGCCTGAAACTGATCGGCCCGTTCAACTACGCGGCCCAGTTGAAGGAGATCACCAAGGGAGACTTGGAGAAGGCGAAGGTTGATGCCACGGAAATCAACGCCCTGCTGGCGACGTTCGCGCCGGGCAAGGGCCAGCGGACCGCCCCGACCAACACGCCGCTGTTGCCGCTGAACCCGGAGCGCTACAGCCGCTTCCCCGACCCGTATGACACGAAGGCCGACCTGAACGCCCGGGCCCGGGCCTACCTGCATACCAACTGTGCGAGTTGCCATGTGCAGTCGGGCGGCGGTAATTCGCTGTTCGACACGGAATGGCGCGTCACGCTCGACAAGACGAAACTTGTCGACGTCAAGCCGGTGCATCACACGTTCGACATCAAGGACCCGTTACTGATTGCCCCCGGCGCGCCCGAGCGATCCGTACTGCTGCATCGGATCAGCAATCGGGACAAGGGGCATATGCCGCCGTTGGCGACAACGCGCGTCGACGATGCCGCAGTCGCGCTGATTCGCGAGTGGATCCGGAAAATGCCTGCCCGCAAGGACGAGTGAGCAGCAATGGCCCGGCGTTCAGCATCCGGGAGCGGATGCCAGCCACAGAGGGATTCAACTCTTCCCTTTCTCCTACTCTCACAGGAAATGTGATCGTGAAGCGCAGGTACTTCGTCCTTCCGTTGTTCGCCCTCATCGTCGGCTTCCCGGCAATCGCCCAGGACACGGCCAAATCACCCCTCGACAAGCTTGATGCGAAGAAGGTGCCCGCCGCGTTGCGGCCCAAGGGTACGCCGGCCGATGTGTTCGCGGTGCTCGGTGATCGGGACGGGCGCTACGACTCCATCGCCTTCCGACCGGACGGCGCCCAGATGGCGGTCGGCGGGTCGGACGGCATCATCCGCATCTGGGACCTGGCCACCCTGAAGGTCACCGGGACGACTACTCAGAAAGAGATCGTCACGCTCACCTATTCGCAATCGGGACGAACGCTGGCCGCGGGCGACTCGCAGGGGAACCTGAAATTCTTCACGATCACCAACGGCCGACCGGACAGGCCGACGATAGTGCCCGCACACAAGGGCGGTCCGGTCTGGGCGGTTGCCTTCAGTGCCGATGGCAAACTGTTGTTCAGTGCCGGGGCGGACAAGACGGTGAAAGTGTGGGACGCATCGACTATTCCCCCGAAGTTGAAGTCAACGCTGACGGGGCATGAAGACCGCGTGCGTGGCCTGTCGCCCGCGCCGGACGGCAAGTTGCTGGCATCCACCAGCGACCGCGACAAGTCGATCCGCCTCTGGGAAATGGGCGACAAGCCGAAGCAGGCTCACAAGCTGACACTGAAGGGTGGGGCCTGCTCCGTTGCTTTCGCCCCGGACGGCAAGACACTCGCGGCCGGCTGCAACGACGGCACGCTGCGACTCTTCAAGATCGGTGAAAAGATCGAGGAACAAGACACCGTCAGTGAAGGAAAAGGCAACTTCTACCAGATCGCCTACTCGCCCGACGGCAAGTCGCTCCTGGCGCTCGTGAAATGGGACCAGATCGAAGATCGGACCTTCGTCTGGAACACCGAAGGCGGCAAGCCGATCTACGAAGGCAAGCACGGCCGGCACGTCGAAGCGATCGCCTTCGACCCATCGGGCAAGCAGTTCGTGATCGTCAACGAGACGAGTTTGTTCGTGGTACGGCCTTGACCGAGGAGGGGGCTTACGCCGCCCGCTCGCCTGGATCAATAGCGCCAGATGACGTCGGTGCCGAGGCGGAAGTTCTGCAGGGCATTGCCACCGATCAGGGTGAAGTCCAGCGACAGGCCGGCCTGTACCGCTTCGGAGAACTTGTAGCGGCCGCCGACGGCCAGCGACAGGAAGTTCATCCCCGATTGCGCTGCCCCGGTATTGGCGATGTCCGTCCCTTCAAAGCCGAGGTTCGGCCGGGCCGAGCCGTTGCTGGTGTAGTGGAACCAGTTCAACTCCAGCATCGGGAAGATCCGGTTCCAGTTGGCGACGTCGAAGTCGATGTGGGCCGAGTTGTAGAAATAGTTGCTGCGTGCCGAGTTGGTGCCGAGCGCCACGCCGAACGTATCCATGAAGTTGAACGTACCCCAGCTGGTCTTGCCGAGCCGCTGCGCGACGCTGATGTACGGAACCAGCGACAAGCTGCCGGTGTTCTGATAGATGCTGCCCGGGCCGGACGGGACCTGCAAGATCAAGCCCAATGCCGACACGGTGCCGGTCTGGTCTTCGCGGTACCAGGTGTACTTGGGGCCGATCCAGATTTCGCTGAAGCCGGACGAGCTGCCGACCAGCGTCCCCGAGCCGGGGTTGATGGCGACGCCGCCGAGTTTGTTCATCACGATCGAGAACCGCTGCGTCAGGGCCAACCGGGCCTGCAGGCCGAAAAATTGGATGTTGCCGCCGCTGTAGAGCGGGTTGCTGTTCGGAATCGTCTGGTAGAGGAACACGGGACGGATTTCGGTCAGCGTCCGCGGGTCTTCTGCCAGGAACGGGTTTGACACGGGCGAGACGAATTCATCGAAGCAGTGGTCGCTTTCGAAACTCCAGAACGAACCGCCGTTACCGCCACCATTGCCGCCGAAGCCGTCGCTGGGGCCACTGTCGAAGATATCACCGATGCGTTCGCCGAAGCGGCTTTCCTGCGGGCTGCGTGCGGGCGTGGCCCGCGTGCGTGAGGAGTCGAAGGGGTCGGTCGCGTACGACGGGGCGCGGCTGTTGTCGTTGCTCAGGCCCCAGTTGTAGCGTTCCTGCGGTGTGCCGAACGGTTCCTGAGCCTGGTCGCTGGCCAGGCGCACGTCTTGAATCGGACCCAACCGCGCGGCGGGAATGTACTCGCCGAGAAGCGGATCGGGCGCGGCCGCCCGGGCGATCGGTGACGGGGCCAGTTTCGGCAGGCCCAGGGACGCGGCGGGGTTCGGCCGACCCAGCATGGCCGGGGCCTGCGCGTGCGCGAATGTCCCGGCCAGACCAAGGCTCACGGCCATCGCGAGGGTGTACTTCATCTGCCCGTCCTCCCTGCCAACTTCGCGGGGCGCCGACGCGACTCCGCCCGACAGATGTCGACGGACTCGTGCGGGATGCGCTCAACTTTCTAATTCGGCCGATTGTGCCTCCATACGGCAGGTTCCGGGAAAATGGTATCCCAGGTCTGATCAAACGAAGCGACACAACCGGCAAGGTTGAGCGTACGGTGGGGCCGACTGGAACGATTATGAGGGCTGCGAAAACTGGGCAGGTGACGACCGGGACTCGGAAACGCTTGGCAGGGCCGTACAAATAACCCATAATCGGTATCCGGTCCATCTTTCCGAATCGTCAGATCCATCGCCATCGTCCGGGGGTACGCCAGTGCGCAAGTTGCTCATCGCCAGCCAGAAGGGCGGGGTCGGTAAGACTACTACCGCCATCAATCTGGGCTGTGCGGTTGCGCTGTCCGGGGGGCGAGCCCTACTCGTCGACGTCGATCCGCTCGGCGGCATCGCCGCTGCACTGAGGCTCACGCCGCAGATGCCCAACCCGGGGCTGCGTTCGCTGGGAATCAACAGCACCGCCCCGCTCTGGACCGACATCATTCCGGGGCTGGATGTCACCACCCCCTACGGCGACCCGAAGAACCCCGCCCAC
>JBBQII010000485.1:0-3832 GCA_038324795.1 Gemmatales bacterium | reverse complement strand
CGAGCTTCGCGCCGTAAGGCCGACGTGGCTTCAATCAAGCCACGGCGGCCTTGCGGCGCGACGCTCGCCATTCACGCTGCTTAGCGGAATTAACCTTTATGTCCGGCCTGTTCGAATACCACCTGCCGCCGCACCTGATAGCCCAGCACCCGGCCGCGCGGCGCGATGCCTCGCGACTGATGGAACTCGATCGAAACACCGGCGCGATCCGCCATCATTTCTTCCGCGACTTGCCGACGCTTCTGCACCCGGGCGACCTGCTCGTGCTCAACGACACACGCGTGCTTCCCGCACGACTGCTGGGCCGACGGGCCGATACCGGTGGCAAATGGGAAGGCTTGTTTCTGCATGCGGATGCCGATGGCTGCTGGGAGATGCTGTGCCAGACGAAGGGGCATCCCACGGCGGGCGAACGCTTCATCGTTGAGCCCGGCCCGTTAAGCCTGACGCTCGAGGGCAAGCGCGATGGCCACTGGCTGATGCGGCCCGATGCTGACGAGACGCCGGAAGCCGTGCTGCAGCGCGTCGGCCAGTTGCCGCTGCCGCCGTACATCCGCAAAGGCCGGGCAAGTCCTGAGGACACCGATCGCTACCAGACTGTTTATGCGAAGTACGACGGCTCGGTCGCGGCCCCCACGGCCGGGTTGCATTTCACCGATGACGTGTTCGCGGCGCTCAGTAAGCGTGGCATTGCCAAGACGACGGTCACGCTCCACGTTGGCTTGGGTACGTTTCAGCCCATCCGCGGGGACGATCCCGAAAAGCACGTAATGCACGGCGAATGGGCCAGTGTGCCCGAAGCGACCGTGGCCGCGATCCGCGACTGCAAAGCCCGCGGCGGTCGGGTGGTTGCCGTAGGCACCACGGCCACACGCGCCCTCGAAACGGCAAGCGCGTCGGGCACGCTGCAACCGTGGCAGGGTATCAGCAACCTTTACATTCGGCCGCCGTACACATTCAACACCGTGGATGCGTTGATCACCAACTTTCACCTGCCGGGGACTACGCTCCTGCTGCTTGTGGGAGCCCTGGCCGGGATGGAACATCTGAGGGACGCGTACGCAACTGCCGTGCGGGAAGAGTACCGCTTCTACAGTTATGGCGACGCGATGCTGATCCACGGGAGGCGGGACGGATGAAAATCATCGGCATGCACGTGACCCAGCAGCGATTGTCGACCGCGGAGGCGGAACTGCACGTGACGGTCGAAACCGATGACGCGAAGGGCGAACTGCGCGGCCGACTGACCGGCCCGCGCTGCCCGCACGCGGAAACGATCGAACTGGCTTATCCCTTGAAGCTGATGCCCGATTCGCGATTGCTGGCACGCGTGATCGTGCCCGAGCCGAACCTGTGGACAGCCGAGATGCCGTTCACGTATCACGGGGTCGTTGAACTTGCGGAAGGCAACACGTTGCACGACCGCCGGACGTTTGAAGTCCGCTTCAAGTCATCATGACAGGATTTCCTGCAGCGCATCGGCAAGGCGGTCGATGTCGTCATTCGTGTTGAACGGCCCGGGGCTGACGCGAACCAGACCATCCGGGTACGAGCCGATGCTGCGATGCACGTACGGTGCACAGTGCAGCCCGGGGCGGATGGCGATCTCGAACGCCTGATCGAGAATACCGCCCAGTTCGGGAGCCTGCAGTCCCGGGTGCCGGAAACTGATGGTGCCGACGCGCCGGCTCACGTCGCGATGGCCGAAAACGTCGAAGCCGCCGATCTCATCGAGCCGGCTCCAAAGTCGCTCAACTAAGTCGGTTTCGTGCTTGTGGATCTTCGTCAGGCCTTCGCTTTCGACGTACTGGATGCCGGCGGCCAGGCCCGCGATCCCGAGTACATTCGGCGTGCCGCCTTCCAGGTAGTACGGGAACTCCGCCGGTTGGGTGGGCGATGACGAGTCGCCGCCGGTGCCCCCTTCACGCCATGGGCCCAGATGCAGGTCGGGGGCGACGTAAAGCGCCCCTGTACCCGTCGGGCCCATCAGCGATTTGTGCCCGGGGAACGCGAGAAGATCGATCTTCATCGCCTGCACGTCGATCGGGATCACGCCTGCAGTCTGCGCGGCATCAACCAGGAAGATGATGGCCCGTTCCTTCGCGATCGCCCCGATCTCGGTCACGGGCTGCACGGTGCCGAGCACGTTGCTCCCATGCGTGATTGCGATCAACCGGGTGCGCTCCGTAATCGCGCTCTTGATCACTGTCGGGTCGATTGTACCGCCCGCATCGGCGGCAATGCGCGTCAGGCTGATGAGCCCGGCCCGTTCCATGGCGACCAGCGGCCGGCTGACACTGTTGTGTTCGAGATCCGTCGTGATGACGTGATCGTCGCGCTTGAGCACGCCCTTGAAGGCCATGTTCAGCGCGTCTGTCCCATTGAGCGTGAAAACAAAGCGCTCGGGCCATTTGCCGTTGAAGAAGCGATTGAGCCGATGCCGGCAGTCGTTGAGCGCATGCTCCGACGCCAGGGCCATCTTGTGGCCCGCGCGCCCGGGGTTGGCCAGCGACGTGCGCGCGAAGCGGTCGAGCGCCTGGTAGACGGCTTCGGGCTTCGGATATGAGGTGGCGGCGTTATCGAGGTAGATCATTAGTGCTCTCAGAGATCTCAAAACCTTCAGTCGCCATTTCCAAATCGTCGGGCTAACTCGTCCCCAACCGTACTTCCCACACAACCAGTCCCCAGACCATTTTCATCTAGAAACAAGTGGAATTGCCTGAGATGGTCTTCATCAAGATCATCGGGTGAAAATCGAAACATGCGCCAGCTAAGCTCATCAGAAGAGTAGCCATGCCCGGGAAAATGCTGCCAGACCGATCGGTCTTCCCAAACCTCACGAGGGATGCCGATGGCAATAAGGCTGTCCTGGTGTGTCTCAACCCGTTTGTGCCATTCCAGTGCTTGTTCGCGATTGCGGCGGAAACTCATGCGATCTTATTCACGTGCTCATCAAGTAACTCTTTTCGGTTCCTGTCGATCTCAAAATTGGCGCACAGTCGAAGCCCGAAAATCTCCCAAAGTGTTTGCGAGATAGAGATGCCGCAAAGATCCGAATCGGTCGTTGGCTCGTTCAAAGTAAAGCAGCGACCTCATCAAAGTACTCTCCCGGCCTGTCAAGCTAGCAAATTCACCGTGACAACTTCGACAATCATCCCCGTATTGTCGCGTTCAAATAGAACTCGAAGTGGAGGGATCTCGATCGCAAACAAATCCTCGGAAAGCAAATAGCCGTTCTTGACGGGGTTGTTGGACAGAAGGTCATCGACGAGGTCTTGAGTGGCGCTCACCTGAGAACGATCTGATGATCGCAGCCAGATTGAGGCAAGCGCCATGAGAGCATCGGCTGACCAATGAACGGAGTACCTCATCGTTGCTCCCGACCTGGCCGCATCGTTCCCGGGTCGGCTTCATCCAAGTTCCGCAAGAACTCGCGCATCGCGGCCTCGTCGAAACCGCCGATACGGTCCCATTCCTGCTGGAGCGCCGCCAAGCGCGACTGAATCTGTTTGCCGGAATACCGAGGTCCCGGCGCATTCGCGCGTCGCTTCAACTCCGCGATAAACTCAGGCGTCGGACTCGGTTGAATCCGGCCGACGAGATTGCCTGCCTGGTCCTTGGCAACGATCGGACCTGTTGCCCCGCGCAGAACCTTGGCTTGCTCTTCAGTGAGAATGATTTCAGGCATGTTTGGCCTCCTTTCTTTCCAGCATACTCGACGAATCCCGCGAGGTACAATTGTAATCAATGCCCGATGTACTTCGCGTACAGCGTCCGTGCCTTGTCGCAGTCGTCTGTCCCCTTGATGATGGCGCGGCCGTCGGGGAAGACC
>JBBQII010000484.1:0-3843 GCA_038324795.1 Gemmatales bacterium | reverse complement strand
CATTCGCCGCCAGCAGATTCAGAATCGTCTGCATGACCGACTCCGACGTTACGGGTGAGAGGGAAGCTGTTGATCGCGATTCAGATTACTTCTTGCGGGCATCCAACTGGTTGATCAGGTCGCGCAGCGCCTTTTTGTCGCTGGCAGTCAGCCGTTCCCGCTTCACCAGATGCGACAGCAGCGGCGTCAGCGAGCCTTCGCACAGTTCCTCGGCAATGCCCTGTAGCCGTCGGCCGATCAGTTCATCGCGATCCGCCAGCGCGATGAACCGCTGCACCGATTCACTGCGGTCGCGCGTCACCCATTCCTTTGCTTCCAATCGCTCGAGCAGCTTCTGCACCGTCGGTGCCTGCGCGGGTGTTCCCTCTGCCGCGAACTGATCGACGATCGTTCGCACCGAGCATGGCCCCTGCTCCCAGAGCACTCGCAGCACGCCGAGTTCGGCTTCCGTCACATCTCGAGGTGTCCGTGGCATTGTCATTCCCTTTCGTCGTTCGAAGGGATGATAAGACAGATTGTCTAACAGTGCAAGAGGAAAGTGAGCGAACAGAAGATAACGGTCTAATCTCAACACCGCTCGATTTCGAGCGATGCCATTCATACTCAGTCAAAGGCAGGCATGCAGTTGTTCATTTTGACCACGGATGTCACGGAGAACACGGATAAAACCGGATGGATCAAACTCGATACACGAAGCTGAGCAGGCCACTTCTCGGGTCTTATCAGTGCTGTCGGTGTCATCCGTGGTTAAATTCTTCCACTATTGTTGAGCGGTATCGGGTCGAATCCGTTCCCGGTAGGTTCCGCGAGATGTCGTTCAACAGCGGTGTGGGGAACGGGTACCTGGGGTCACTGCGGGAGAATTGACGGAACGTTTCATCTCACGGGGATACTCCTGAAACACAAGGGTCAACAGCTGGAACGCTTGCCGACGATGTTACTCGCCCGCAGTGCCTTGATCTGCTCATCACTTAGTTGCAGCAACCGTGTCAGAACGTCATCCGTATCGGCCCCCAGTTCAGGCGGGAACGCAGTTGGCAATGGTGGAATGCCGGCGATCTTCATCGGCGAGCCGACCAGGTCGACTTCCTTCCCTGCCGGGTCGTGGACGGTGATCTTCATGCCGCGCTCGGCCATCTGCGGATGCTCGAACAATGTCGCGTAGTCACCCACACGGGCACACGGCACGTTCGCCTCATCCATTAGCGCTTCCCATTCCGACGTGGTGCGAGTTCGCAACAGGGCTTCCAGCATTGGCACCAACATCTGCCGATGTGTCACTCGCTGCGAGTTCGTGCGAAAGCGTTCTTCGTCCCGCAATTCCGGTTGGCCGGCCGCCGTGCAGAACGCCCGCCATTGCGAGTCATTGCCGACGTTCAGCACAATGTACCCGTCGGCCGTGGCGAACAACTGGTACGGCACAATCTGCAGATGGGCGTTCCCCTGCCGGGCCGGTAACGTGCCGCTCGTCAGGTAGGCCTGGGCCAGATTCACCTGGGCGGCCACCGCGCAATCGAGCAGCGACAGGTCGATGGCGTAGCCGTGGCCCGACTGCTCCCGCGCCCGCAGGCAGGCGAGGATTGTCAGGCCCGCGTACAGTCCGGTCAGCACATCGGTCAGTGCCACGCCCACTTTGGAAGGCGGGCCTTCCACCGGACCGGTAATGGCCATCAGGCCGCTGATCGCCTGGATCGCGAAGTCGTAGCCGGGCACGTCCTTCCACGGACCGGTGCGACCGTAGCCCGTGATCGAACAAGCCACCAGCCGGGGATGCCGCTCAAGCAACGTCTCCGGCAGAAGACCCATATGCCCGGCCGTATCGGTACGGAAGTTCTCGATCAGCACGTCGCACTGGTCGAGCAATTGATGAAAGAGCGCATCGCCTTCGGGGCGCGCGATATCGAGGGTGATCGACTTTTTGTTGCGGTTGCATGAAAGGAAGTACGCTGACAACGGCCCTGCGAACGGGGGCCCCCAGCCGCGCGTGTCGTCCCCCTGGCCCGGGCGCTCGAGCTTAATGACCTCCGCCCCCAAGTCGCCCAGCACCTGGCCGCAAAACGGACCCGCCAGCACGCGAGAAGCGTCCAGCACGCGCAAGCCCTGCAACGGCAATCGGGAATCGACCATGGGGCCAATCCGCCTCTAATTCGGATAGAGATGTCAACAATATACTGGTGTTCGCCTCGCCGCTTCGGTAGCGTTAGTTTGTTCGAATTCGCACCCTGATTATACGGCCTCGTGCTCAAACAAAATCGTCTACCTTCTGATCCCGCCACGTTGCGATCCATCCTCGACTCAGTGCCCGGCATGTTCGCGGCAACGGATCGGGAAGGTCGGCTCGTTTTCGTCAATAACTCCCTGTGCGATTCGCTGGGCTATCCGGCCGAATCGCTGGTTGGCAGCTTGCCGCCGTACGCATTCTGGCCTGAAGCCAGCAGTACCGACATCTCCCTGGGGACCGGTCAGGCGATCGATGCCCGGCTGCGGCACGCCAATAACAGCCTTTCAGCAGCACGCATCCGCCTGACGCCGCGCCTCAACGGCTATGGCGAGCCGGACGGTTGGCTCATCCGCATCGAACAGACGCGGCAGTCGTTCGATGCCGATCAGCGACTGCTCGAACGCGATCACTTCATCGAAAGCGTGACGCGCGCCGTCCCCGAGATCATCTACGTCTACGACATGGTCGAGAACCGCAACGTTTACACGAACCGTCATATCGGAGGGACACTCGGCTTCACCTCGGAGCAGATCCAGCAGATGGGTTCGGAGTTTCTTACACGCCTGCTGCACCCGGATGATCTCGCCCGCTTGCCCGACCTGTTCGCACGCTGGGAGACAGCCCGCAACGGCAAGCTGATCGAAACCGAGTACCGCATGCGCGACGCCAGGGGAGAGTATCGCTGGTTCCTGGCACGCGATACCGTCTTCAAGCGCGACGACAGTGGAAAAGTCCGGCAGTTTATCGGCGCGGCGCAGGACATCACATCAAGGAAGATGGCGGAGACCGCACGGCACGATGCCGAGCAGCACCTGGGCGACAGCGAAAAGCGGTATCGCCTGCTGGCCGACCATTCGACCGACATGATCTCTCGCAGGACGCCCGCCGGCGTGTTCATCGACATCACGCCATCGTGCGCCCGCATCCTCGGCTACAGCCCCGCCGAACTGATCGGCCGGTCGTTGTACGAGCTTGTGCATCCGACCGACCGCGACCGGGTGTTCCGCATTCAACTTGACCTGATCCACGATCGCCAGGCGATGACACAGGCGTTCCGCATCCGCCGCCGCGATGGCGAGTTCATCTGGATCGAATCACATGCTCAGCCGATCTTCGACCTGCAATCCGGTGAAATCACCGAGGTATTGGACGTCAGCAGAGACGTCACCGATCGGCACTCGGTGCAGGAAGCCCTCACCCGCAGTGAACAGTTGTTTCGGGCGCTTGTCGAGAACAGCCACGGCGGCATCGCCATGGTTGATGCCGCGGGACGGATTGTTTACGTCAGCCCCGTGGCATCCCGAAGCCTGGGCTACGACGCAACAGAACTGGTCGGCCGATCGGTTGTCGACTTCATTCACAGCGACGATATCGCCCGGTATGTGAGCCGCGGTCGAACTGAGACACTTGCCGCTCAAGGCGCGGCGTTGACGCTACGCATCCTGTCCCGCGATGGCACCATCCGGCACCTTGAGCTGAACGTCACGGATCACTGCCACGACCCGGCCATTGCCGGTTACATCGCCAACTTCCGCGACGTCACTGACCAGTTGACTCTCGAAGAACAACTGCGCCAGGCACAGAAGATGGAAGCGATCGGCCAGTTGGCGGGCGGCATCGCC
>JBBQII010000483.1:0-3850 GCA_038324795.1 Gemmatales bacterium | reverse complement strand
CTCGACAGCATCGGCACCATGCTCGACCGGCCGAACTTCGGCATCGGCAAGCCGGTGCTCGAATTGATCAAGCGGCCCGTCGAAGACCAGATGAACCGCTTCTACGACAATCGGGCCTGGCAGGCGATTGACCAGTTGATGTGCCCCGTCAAGTCCGACAACCCTGAGGAAAAGCGCAAGCAGGAAGAAGAACGCCGCGAACTGAAACAGAGGTTCATGGAAGACGCGATGCGCATGCGCGACTCGTCCACCGAGGAACTCAACGCTCCGCAGCCGATCACGGTGCTGATCAACCGGGCCGAGCTGAAGGCAGCCGCCGAAGGCGACGGCGAGGACAAGTTCGCCAAGGTCACCTTGAAGATCCGCGCCATCGATATGGCGATCATCGAACGACTTGCCCAGGAACGGATCGGCAAGCGCAACCAGTTGACCACGCTCAGCGCCCAGGAAATGTTCGTCGTCTACTTCAAGGTGACGCTGCTCTGCGGCGTCGTGCTGTCGAGTCCGTGGATCTTCTTCCAGTTCTGGGCGTTCGTCGGTGCCGGGCTGTACCCGCATGAGCGGCGGTACATCCACGTCTACCTGCCGTTCAGTATCGGCTTGTTCCTGATCGGCGTATTCCTCTGCTTCTTCTGGGTGCTGCCGGGCACGGTGAAGGCACTGCTCGCCTTCAACGAGTGGCTGGGAGTCGACCCCGACTTGCGCCTGAACGAATGGCTGAGCCTCGCGCTCATTCTGCCGCTGGTGTTCGGCGTCTCGTTCCAGACGCCGCTGGTGATGCTGTTCCTCAATCGGCTCGGTATGTTCGGCTGGGAAGACTACCTGAGCAAGTGGCGTTACGCGATCATCATCCTCGCCTGTTTCTCGGCCATCATCACGCCGACGCCCGACGCGGTGACGATGCTGTACCTGTTCGTGCCGATGTTCGGCCTGTACATGCTCGGCATTCTGCTGTGCAAGTGGATGCCCCCGCCCGATCACGCCAAAGACAGTGACGAGGGTGCCAGCAACGACGAGGTGGCTGTTTAAAGCACCGAACGTACCAGCCCCGTTCAGCATTACATGTTTGAAGAGATTCAATCGCCAAGGCGCAAACACGCCAAGTGTACCCAATCAAATAGCTTGGATAACCGCGCCCGCATTGTTGGTGCCTTCGCGTCTTGGCGGTTAACATTGAGGTGTTCGCTGCTCGTCGAAGATCTGTTGAATAAGTGAGCAATGCACAGGCCAATTGTCTATCTGGTGGGGGCCGGGCCCGGAGATCCGGGCCTGCTGACGCTGCGCGGGCGGGAGTGCCTGGAAGCGGCGGACTTCGTGCTCTACGATCAACTCGTTTCCTCGCAGATTCTTCGCTTCGCGCCGCCGCACGCTGAACTGATGTGCGTGCGCGAACTGGCCAGCAACCACCCCGACCGCTGGCCGCAGATCCACGTCAAGCTGATCGAAGAAGCGCGGAAAGGCAAATGTGTTGTACGCCTCAAGGGCGGTGACCCGCTGATCTTCGGCCGCGGCGGCGAAGAAGCGGACGCATTGCGTGAAGCCGGAATCCCCTACGAGATCGTCCCCGGGGTGACGGCGGCGCTCGCGGCCGGGTCGTACCTGGAAATCCCGCTGACGCATCGCACGCATTCCAGTGCCGTGGCCCTGATCACCGGGCATGAACACCCGGGCAAGCCGCACTCGAAGCTCGACTGGAAAGCGATTGCCGCGTTCCCCGGCACGCTGGTGATCTACATGGGCTTCTCACGGCTGTCGTCAATCGTGCCGGAACTGATCCGCTACGGCAAGTCGCCCGATACACCCGCCATCTCCGTGATGCGTGCTTCGTGCGGCGAACAGCTTTCCGTGCAGGCGACCCTCGGAACGATCGAACAGGACATCATCGCCGCCGGGCTGACGACGCCTGCTTTGCTGATGGTAGGCCCGGTCGTCGGCTTGAAGCCGGCCAAATCCTGGTTCGAGAAGCGTCCGCTGCTGGGCAAGCGCATCCTCGTCACCCGGCCGCGAAAGCAGGCGCTTGACTTTGTCCATCAACTCGAGTTGCGCGGGGCGATCGCGGTCACGCTGCCGGTAATCGACATTCGTCCCCCCGCCGACTGGTCGGCCGTCGATCTGGCGCAGGAAACCCTTGCGCAGGAAGGTTTCGACTGGCTGGTCTTCACCAGCGCGAACGGCGTGGAGCATTTCTTCGACCGGTTGCACTCCCGCGGGCGCGATGCGCGATCGCTGGGCCGGACGCGCATTGCCGTTGTCGGCTCGGCGACCGCGGCAAAACTGGCGGAGTATCATCTTCGCGCGGATGTGGCCCCCGACGGGGCGATGAACTCGGAACTTCTCATTGAAGAGCTGCACGAACGAGCGCGCGGCAAACGCATTCTTCTGGCGTTAGCGGCCGAAGCGCGCGACTTGTTGCGCGAGCAGTTGTCAGTAGTTGCGACAGTGACTTCAGTCGTTGTCTATCGGCAGCAGAACGTCTTGAAGCCTGACCACTCCGCGTTTGACCGCCTGCGCCGCGGCGAGATCGACTGCGTGACACTGACCAGCCCGAACATCGCCCTGGCGTTCCTGGAAGCACTCGACGAGACGATCCGCGGCCGGATCGAACGCGGCGAGATCCAGTTGGCCGCCAACAGCGAGCGATGCGCAACGGTCATCCGCAGGGCGCAGCTGCCAGTGTCGATTGTGGCGGAGGAACCAACGAACAGCGGAATGTTAAACGCGATCTGTTTAGCGGTCAGGCCAACGGCCTGACGCGTTTACTTCACATCGCGGAACGCATTCCAGGCTTGATAGGCGAGGATGCCGGCCACGAACAGGCCGAAGAGATCGACGAGCAGGAACGGCGAGCTGAAACCGGACGTGCCGCCGCCAAACGGGAAGCCGATGATGAGATCAACCAGGAACAGCAGAAAAAACAGTACAGCGACGCCGATGGAGCCGATGCATAGCCACTTTTCCATCGTCGAGCTACTCCGACAAAGGATGCGCCGCGAAACCGCCCTCACCCAGTTGAGCCGCCTATTGTAGCGGCCAATGGCGGTTCCGCAACGGGTTCCGTCGGGGGTTTTCCGCGATTACTCAACTGGCCGCCCGCATTTGCAGCGCATTCCCTTCGCGCCTGATTTCTTCCCCCAACCGCCAGTTGATCAGCGACACCACCGCCCACATGGCAGTCGGCACCGCGACCAGCAGCAACGGGTCGCGGTTGTAGAACAGCCTGACCAGCGTGCCGATCAGCGAGAAGATGTACAACAGGCCGATGCGCACCGCGACCTTCGAGGCCTTGTTCCCCTGGTGCAGGCAGGGGTTCTTGTCGGTCCCCGTTGCGTTGTACGCTGCCCGCACCCGCATGAACCTGATCAGCCGTGGCATCCAGAGTTGCTTGAGCAGCGTGCGGACGAACGACTTCTTTCCACGGGGAAATCGAGCCAATGGCCGCTGGTCTTTAACTGCGGGATATCCGGGTCACGGTCGGAATCGTTGACGAACTGGTGATGGTGCTGCAATCGATAGTGATGCGTGCTGCTGTAAAGCGGGAACATCGTGAACAGATCGGATGCGATGTCGTTGAGCCGGCGCTGCCTGAACAGCGTGTGATGCACGCCTTCGTGCGCCAGGCCCGAGAGTTGGCGCTGCCCCGCGCCGATCAGGACAATGGCCACCAGCTTTACCGGCACGTTCCACCAGAACGAGATGCCCGAGTTCATCTGATAGTCGAAGAACCAGACGGTGCCGCCGATGACCAGCGCGAGGTACAGGTATGTGCGCAGCAGGTAGTACCAGTTGGTAAAGTTGCCGGTCTTGGGAAGTTCCTGAAGGGCCGCCTTCAACTCGGGGCCTTTCAAGGTCT
>JBBQII010000482.1:0-3861 GCA_038324795.1 Gemmatales bacterium | reverse complement strand
TCGGCCGCCATCGAGAAGAAAGTGGCCGACGACTACCCCTTCCTCGAAACGCTCTACAAGGATCTGCACGCACATCCCGAACTCGGCTTTCAGGAAGTTCGCACCGCGGCCCGGTTGGCGAAAGAGCTGCGCGAGGCCGGGTTCACGGTAACCGAGAAGGTCGGCGGCACCGGCATCGTCGGTGTGCTGAAGAACGGCGCGGGGCCGACCATCCTCGTCCGTGCGGACATGGACGGCCTGCCGATCATCGAGAAGACCGGCCTTCCATACGCCAGCAAACAGACCACGCGCGACAGCGATGGCCGGGAAGTAGGCGTCATGCACGCCTGCGGGCATGACGTGAACATGACCTGCCTGATCGGCACCGGCCGACTGCTGACCGGCATGAAGGATCAATGGCAGGGAACGCTGGTATTCATCGGCCAACCGGCAGAAGAGATCGGGGCCGGGGCGCGCAGGATGATCGACGACGGCCTGCTGACGCGGTTCCCCAAGCCCGATGCGGCCTTGGCGCTCCATGCCGATTCGCGCTATCCGCATGGGCACATCAACTGGCGCGAAGGGGTGATGCAGGCCCACGTCGACAGCATCGACATCACCGTGAAAGGCAAGGGCGGCCACGGGGCCGCTCCGCACACGGCCATCGACCCGGTGGTGCTGGCGGCCCGCATGGTTCTTGATCTGCAGTTGATCGTGTCGCGCGAAACCAATCCGGTCGATCCCGTCGTCGTTACGGTTGGCTCGATCCACGGCGGAACGAAGCACAACATCATTCCCAACGACGTGAAGCTGCAACTGACCGTGCGTACCACCAACGATGCCACGCGCGAACGGGTGCTGACGTCGATCGAGCGGATCGTCAAGGCTGCCGCCACGGGGGCCAATGCTCCCGAACCGGAGTTCAAGCTCGACCGCGAAGCATTCACCCCCGCACTGGCGAACGACCCGGAGTTGTCGAAGAAGACACTGGCCCTGTTCCGCGACGTTTTCCCGGCAGACCGCCTGCATGAGCGCGCGATGAGCCTGGGTGGGGAAGACTTCTCGCGCATCGTCCGCGGCGGCGTGCCGGGGTTCTACTTCTTCATCGGCACCAGTCCGCCGGAGAAGATCAAGGAGTGGAAGGAAGGCGGCAAGCCGATCGTCTTCACGCACACCGAAGGCTACTACCCGATCCCCGAACCGACGATCAAGACCGGCGTACAGGCAATGAGCCTGGCCGTGCTGAATCTGTTGAAGAAGTAGTTCGCCTCGCTACTGACTGTCAATTTGAGAATGCCAGGTGTTGCTTCTGACACTCGGGATGGGAATGCCAGTCAACGGAGACACGAAATCAGGAAAGACAGCCACGGATCACACACGGATAAGAATGAAATCCTGATCCAATCGTCCCATTGGACGCGAACGCCGCCACTCTTACAATGATCCGAACCTCTTTAAGGAAGATCACCATGGCGGATTACACGATTGCCGATTTGGCCAAGATGTTCGATCATTCGCTGCTGCAACCGGTGCTGACCGATGCGGAAATGGAAGCCGGCTGCAAGCTTGCGCGCGAGTACGACGTCGCATCAGTCTGCATCAAGCCGTATGCCGTGCCATTGGCGGCTCGCATTCTGAAGGGGTCGACCGTGGCGGTCAGCACCGTCATCGGCTTCCCGCATGGCGGGAACGTCACGCGCATCAAAGTGGCCGAGGCCGATCAGGCGATTGCGGACGGGGCGATCGAACTCGACATGGTCTGCAACATCGGCAAGGTCCTGAGCAAGGACTGGGCCTTCGTGAAGGACGACATCGGTGCCGTTGTCGAGACCGCGCACAAGCAGAAGGCCCGTGTGAAGGTGATCTTCGAGAATTGCTTCCTGCAGGACGAGCACAAGGAAATGCTCTGCAAGATCTGCGGCGAGGTGAATGCCGACTGAGTGAAGACTTCCACCGGCTACGGCGACAGCGGCGCCACCGACCACGACCTCACGCTGATGCGCAAGTTTTCCCCGCCGCACGTGCAGGTGAAGGCCGCCGGCGGCGTGCGGACCTTCGAACGCGTGCTGGCCGTCCGCAAGATCGGCGTCACCCGCGTCGGCGCGACGGCGACCAAGGTGATCCTGGATGAGTGCAAGGCAAAGCTGGCCGGGGGATGACGGGGGACTTGCGCCGCAGCGCTCGCCTTAGTGACCGGGCGGAATTGAACTCTTCGGCTACGTCGTCTCCAACGAGCCGCGACCGTAAGGGAGCAGGGGCAACCGCTCCTTTGCGAACTCTTTCAACGCGAAGAAGTTGACCACGAAAGGCACGAACCACACGAAATGAAGGCAAAATCCATGTGTTGTTGTCAACAATCGTGGATGATCCATTCTTTCCTTTCGTGTTTTTCGAGCTTTTCGTGGTTGTCTTGAAAGGCCCTGTTGCAGCCGTGGCTCTGACGACTTTGTTTCTGCCCGTGCCCTTACTTCCCCTCCCAAAGGCCGATGCCCGGGGCGACGAGAAGGGCATTCAACATGATTCAGCCCCCCACACCCCGTTTCCGCGGCAGCTCACGCGAGTTCGGACCCGCTTGCAGGTTCGGTTTCTTGCGATTGCGCAATACACCCAACCCGGGAAGCGTGCACGGCAAGCGGGAACCGTCGCAGCAGTGCGGCCAGCCTGCAAGCGAAATGTTGTATGGCCCTTTTCCCTGCTCCTATGCTACACCCGTCGGCCTACGCTACCGGCGGCTACCCGTGCTTGACCTGGCTGGCTGGAGCTTCGCATTACGGAACTCGAGCCGGGCGGAGGCCGAAGATGATGTTGCGGTAGGCCGGACCGTTCCGAGGCCGGTTGCTCACCGCGCAGTTGCCGGCGGTGAGGCTCCAGTTACCGCCGCGAAAGACACGCTCCGGGGCTCCGGTCGTTGTATGGGTCAGTATCTCTTCATTCCACTCCCAGACGTTCCCGTGCATATCGAACAAGCCAAAGGCGTTCGGTTTCAACTCGCCTACGTTATGTGTACGCCTGCCGCTGTTCTTGTCGAACCACGCGTACTGCGGCAAGTCGGCTTCATCGTTGCCGAAATGATACTTGGTTGCCGCCCCGGCCGCGCAGCCCCACGTCCACTCCGCGTCACTCGGTATCTTATAGCCGTTGCCCCCCAGAATCGTTACCTCCGCCTTCTCGATCGACTTCCCTTTACGCTCCTCCACCTTCAACTCGTAGTACGGCTGCAACCCTTCCTTCTCGCTCAGCTTGTTGCAATACTCCACGCAATCAAACCAGTTCACCTGCTCCACCGGCAAACTGCCGCCCTTGAAATAACTCGGGTTGTCGCCCATCACCTTTTCCCATTCCGCTTGCGTCACCTCGTACTTGCCCAGGTAGAACGGCTTCGCCACGCCCCCGCCGGGCGGGATGAGCATGAGCTTCATGCCGATGCCGTTGGTGTCTTCGACAGGCAGTTTGAGCTTCGCGGCCCACTCCTCTTGCTGCTTCTTCGCCTCGGCCGCCGTCGGTTCCGCCGCGGGAGCGACATCCTGAACCGGAACTCGGGCAAGCCGGAGTCCGATGTTGAGGTTGCGGTGCGCCGGACCATTCCGGTACCGGTTGCTCACCGCGCAGGCCGCCGCGGTGTCGTACCAGTTACCGCCGCGAGCCACACGCTCCGGGGCTCCGGTGTCCGCCTTCGTCAGCATCTCCTCGTTCCACTCACGTACATTCCCGTGAATGTCGTACAACCCGAACGTATTCGGACGCTTCTCGCCCACGGCATGCGTTCGACCCTCGCTGTTGTCCTTGATCCACGCATACTCCAGCAAGTCCTCATCACGATCACCAAAATGGTATTTCGTCTCCGCACCAGCCGCGCATCCCCACGTCCACTCTGCGTCCGTC
>JBBQII010000481.1:0-3865 GCA_038324795.1 Gemmatales bacterium | reverse complement strand
ACGGCCTGCCGTTCCTGCAGAAGCATTGCCTCACCTGCCACGGCATGACCAAGCCGAAGGGCGACGTCTCGCTGCACAAGTACGTTGATGACTTCAGCGTGCTGAAGGACCGCAAAGCCTGGCCGGACATTCTGGAACAAGTCCATTCCGGCGCGATGCCGCCCAAGGACAAGCCGAGGCCCACTCCTGCAGAGATTGACGCGTTCACCAAGTCGGTCAACGGCATCTTCGAGAAGGCCGACAAGAACGCCAAGCCCGATCCCGGTCGCGTGACGGTCCGTCGGCTCAACAAGGTCGAGTACAACAACACGATCCGCGACTTGCTGGAAGTCGATCTCAACGCGTCCGAGGACTTTCCGTCCGACGATGTCGGCCATGGCTTCGATAACATCGGCGATGTGCTGACGCTGTCGCCGGTGCTGATGGAACGCTACTTGTCCGCGGCGGAGTCGATCGCCAATCGCTCGATTATCGTCAACCCGCCGAAGCCGCCGTCACGTGCCCTGTCGTCGATGTACCTGCAGCCGGGAGCGACCGGAACGCAGAAGGGCCGCTACCGCCAGATCGTCGGTTCGGGCGACAAGGGCAGGCTCAACGCCTCGTTCGGCCTGACAATGGACGGCGAACATGTGCTGAAGGTCCGCGTCTACGGCAAGCCGGCCGGCGATGAGCCGGTGAAGGTCGCCCTCTTCGTCGATGGCGAGGAGAAGAAAACCTTCGACGTCAAAGCGACGGAAGAAAAGAAGGCCGAGATCATGACGACGCAGTTGTACCTGAAGGCCGGTGAGCATCGCGGCGAGATCCGACTGCTCAACGGCGACTTCAAGAAAGGCGAGGACGAGCGTGCCCTGTTCGTGGAGTACATCGTCATGGAAGGCCCGCTTGATACGCGACCGCCGTTCCAGCAGAAGCTCGTGATGGATGCCGACAAGCCGAAGGGCGAACAGATCCGCACGATGCTGAAGTCGCTGGCAACACGCGCGTTCCGCCGCCCGGTTACCACGCAGGAAGTCGAACGACTCGCCAAGCTCGTCGAGTCGGCCGATCGCTGGGAAGCGGGCATGCAACTGGCGTTGCAGGCGATCCTCGTGTCGCCCAAGTTCCTGTTTCGGCTTGAAAACGAGGGAGACGCCAGCGGGGCCGTCACCCCGCTGAGCGACTGGCAGTTGGCGTCGCGGCTGTCGTACTTCCTCTGGTCGTCAATGCCCGATCAGGAACTATTCGACCTGGCCGCCAAGGGCGAACTGAGCAAGAACCTTGATGCCCAGGTTCAACGCATGCTGAAAGACCCGCGCTCACGGGCACTGGTCGATAACTTCGTGATGCAGTGGCTGCAGCTTCGCAATCTGCGCAACCTGCAGCCCGATGCGGCCCTGTTCCCCAACTTCAACGAACGCCTGCGGGCATCCATGTTGAAGGAAACCGAGCTGTTCTTCCTTGCGCTGATGCAGGAAGACCGCAGCATTCTCGATGTGATCGATGCCGACTTCACGTTCATGAACCTGTCGCTGTCGAAGCACTACGGCATCGCCGACACCAAAGGCAACCTGACCACGACGAAGAAGAAAGTGCCCGGCGGCAAGCAGTTTCGCGAGAACGAATTCGATCGCATCACCCTGCCGCCCGGCATGCGCGGCGGCCTGCTGACACAGGCAAGCGTGTTGACCGTCACTTCGAACCCCACGCGCACGTCGCCCGTGAAGCGCGGCCGCTGGGTACTTGAACAGTTGCTCGGCACGCCGCCCCCGTCGCCGCCGCCCGACGTGCCTGAACTGCCTGCCGATGAAAAGTCGGTCGCGACCGGCTCGCTGCGCAAGCGGCTCGAGATCCATCGCGAGAACCCCGCTTGCGCGAACTGTCACGCCAAGATGGATCCGCTCGGTTTCGCGTTCGAGAACTACAACGCCATCGGCGGCTTCCGCACCAAGGATGGCGAATTCGACATCGACCCCGCGGGAACGCTGCCCGATGGGCGCAGTTTCAAGGGCCCCGATGAGTTGAAACAGATTCTGAAGGAGAAAAAGGATTTGTTCAGCCGATGTCTCTCTGAGAAGATGCTGACATACGCCATCGGCCGTGGCTTGGAATACTACGACAAGCGCGCCGTGGACAAGATCGTCGCCAACCTGGCGAAAGGCGACTACAAGTTCTCCGTCCTCGCGGCGGAGATCGCGAAGAGCGAACCGTTCCGGATGCGGCGGGGGAGATAGCGAAATCGATGACCGCGACGCCGACACTGCCGTTGAAGGTTACCGACGCCATCCTGCCGGAACGCTGGACGGTGCCGCAGTTCCATCGCCTGTGGGAGACCGGCTACTTCGATGGTCGCAAAGCGATCCTGCTGCAGGGTGAGATTCTCGAAATGCCGATCCCCGGCCCATTGCACAACAAGGGGGTCGGCAAAGTCGATTACGCCCTGAAGAAAGTGTTCACGAGCAACTTCTGGGTACGCATCCAGTTGCCTTTGGAACTGGACCTCTGGTCCGACCCGGTGCCGGATGTCCCGGTCGTCGTCGGTTCACCCGATGATCACGACGTGAACCCGACAACGGCGCTGCTGGTGGTTGAAGTGTCCGATACGACGCTTTCAACCGACTTGAACGAGAAGGCGAAACTCTACGCGGCGGCAGGCATCCAGGAGTATCGGGTGGTTGATCTCAACAACCGGCTGCTGGTGGTGCATCGCAAGCCGAACGATGCAAGCTCCGCCGGCTGGGATACGATCAAGCCGTTCGGCGAAAATGAAGTGATTGAACCGTTGGCGTTGGCAGGTGTGAGTGTGGCCGTAGCTGACATGTTGCCGAGAGTGTGACGAGATTAAACGCAAAAGGAATCGCAATGACTCAACCGATTTCCCGCCGGACGATGCTTCGTGGCCTCGGCGCTGCCGTCTCGCTGCCGTGGCTGGAAGCCATGGGCCCGCTGACCGCATGGGCGGCCGGGGGGGCAACGAAAGCTCCCGCGCCGAACCGGATGGCGATCCTTTATGTGCCCAACGGCAAGAACATGGCCGACTGGACGCCGAAGACCGAAGGCGTGCTGGGCGAGTTGCCTCATATCCTGCAGCCGCTTGAAAGCCTGAAGGATTCGTTCAACGTCCTCAGCGGGCTGACGGCTGATAAGGCCCGCGCGCACGGCGATGGCGGCGGCGATCACGCGCGTGCCCTGGCCGCATTCCTTACGGGGGCACAGCCGCGCAAGACCGATGGCACCGACATCCGTGTGGGTATCTCGGTCGATCAGGTGGCGGCATCACGCATCGGCGATCGCACTAAGCTGGCATCGCTAGAGATCGGCTGTGAGGCCGGGTCAATGGCCGGAAACTGCGATTCGGGGTATAGTTGCGTCTACTCGTCAACAATGTCGTGGCGCTCGGCCACGCAGCCACTGCCGAAGGAAGTGAACCCGAAACTCGTCTTCGAACGATTGTTCTCGACCACGCCCGATGCAGAACGGCTCAAACGCGATGCCCGGCGCAAGAGCATTTTGGACGTTGTGCGTGAAGACTCCAAGGACCTGCAAGGCAAGTTGGGCACGAACGACCAGCGCAAGCTGGACGAGTACTTCGCTTCCGTCCGCGATATCGAACTGCGCATCGAGCGGATGGACAAGCTGCCCCCGGTGAAAACGCCCGACGTCAAGGCCCCGGCCGGCATTCCCGCGAGCTACGAAGAGCACATCAAGCTCATGTACGACCTGCTCTCGCTCGCCTTCCAGGCCGACGTGACGCGCGTGGCCACCTGCGTGCTGGCGAACGAAGGCAGCAACAAGCCCTACCCGTTCATCAACGTCGCCGACGGCCACCACGACCTGTCGCATCACGCGAACGACCCGAAGAAGAAGGAAAAGATCCGCGACATCAACA
>JBBQII010000480.1:0-3869 GCA_038324795.1 Gemmatales bacterium | reverse complement strand
TCGGCCCCGGCCACACGCTGGGCCAGTAGCCCCGCCTGCCCGCGCACGAACGGCGAGTTCATGAACGCCAACGCCTGCGAGGCGACGGTGGTCTCGGGCCGTTCACCCAGGCTCTGCGAGGCATCGGGAGCATCGAAGAGGGCCAGCAACGCGTCCTGCTTGCTACGCTTTACTTGCAGATAAATGCCGCGGCGATTGGGCGAACTCTTCACTTCCGCCGGCGTGTCCTTCTTCTTCATCGGCACGGCTGACGAGCCGGGAACAGGAACGCTGGGGCCGAACATCGCCAGATCGATGTTGCCGCCCACTGCCAGCAGCGCGTCGCGCATTACCTCCGCTTCGAGCCGTTCCGGGGCACGCCGCCACAGCAGCTTGTTCTCGGGGTCGGCCTTCAGGTTCGTTTCCGTCGATGCCCCACCACGCTGGTAGACGGCACTGGCCATCATCAGTTTGTGGATCGGCTTCAGCTTCCAGCCGCCCTTGATCAATTCCCCGGCCAGGAAGTCGAGCATTTCCGGGTGGCTTGGCACATCGCCCTGCGAACCAAAGTCGTTCGGCGTGCCGACAAGGCCTTCCCCGAAGTGATGCTGCCAGAGGCGGTTGATGATCACGCGGGCCAACAACCGCCCTGCCCCGTGATCAACGTCCGTCAGCCAGTTGCCCAACGCGACGCGCGGGTTGACGTCGCCGGTCAGCCAGCGATCGTCCGGCCCGGTCGACAGCACCTGCATGTAGCCGGGCGCGGCCACGCCGTTCTTGCGGCCGATCTCGCCACGGATCAGGAAGTGAACTTCGGCCGTCGTCGAGATGGTCGCCCCGGTCTGGTTTGTGGCCGAGGCATCGCCCGACTTGCTGCTGACACTGTGAATCGTCGTCTCTTTGCCGTCCGGTCCCATCGCCTTCACCGGGCCGACTTTCAGGTTCTTGAGCGCGGCAGCCAGGCGATAGTAATCGGTCTGCGGGATCGGGTCGTACTTGTGTTCATGGCAGCGGGCGCAGGCAAGCGTGAGGCCCAGGAACGCGCTCGACGTCGTCGAGATCAGGTCATCGAGATGATCGTAGCGGATGATCTCGATCGTCTTCGCCGTCGTCTGACCCGGGAACGCCGCGGAGGCCAGGAAGCCGGTTGCGGCCAGTGCGTCCGGGTCGTCGTGCCGGATGACATCGCCGGCCAATTGCAGCTTCACGAAATCGGTGTACGGCATATCGCGGTTGAACGCGCGAATCACGAAATCGCGGTAGTGGTAAGAACCCGGGCGTTCCTTGTCGAACTCGTAGCCGCCGCTTTCCGCGTAGCGTGCCACGTCGAGCCAGTGCCGGGCCCAGCGTTCGCCGAACTGCTCGCTGGCGAGCAACCGGTCGATCAGTTTCTCCCAGGCGTCGGCCGAGGCGTCATTCAGGAACTCATCGATCTGCGCCGGCGTCGGCGGCAGGCCGACGACATCGAAGTACGCGCGGCGGACGAGTTGTTCGCGTGTCGCCATCGGGGCCGGTGCCAGCCCGTTCGCTTCCAGCTTCGCCTGCACGAACCGATCGATCGGGTTGCGAACCACCGCGACGTTCTTCACTGCCGGCGGGTCGAACTTGCCGAGCGGTTGAAACGATCGGAACGCACGCCCCGCATCAATGTCGACCGATTTACCGAGCACCACTTTGGCCGGGGCATCCGGCATGACGGCCCCGCGCGTGATCCACTCAGTGATGTCCGCAATTGCCTGGTCGGGCAGTTTGTCCTTCTTCAGCGGCATCTGCCGGCCATCGTGCGCGATGGCCTTCAGCAACAGACTCTCCGCCGGCTTCCCGGCAATGACGGCCGGCCCATGCTGCCCGCCGGTGAACAGCCCCGCCTTACTGTCGAGCGCCAGCCCACCCTTGGACGAACTGCCCGCATGACACTCGTAGCAATGCGTCGTCAGAATCGGGCGGATCTTCTTCTCGAAGAACTCGATCGACGCGGAGTCCGGCTTCGCGGGTTTTGGCGCGGCCATGGCAATGCCGCCGACCAACACGCCTAACCCGGCCAACACCAGTAATCGGGTCGAACGGGAACAATCAATCGAGAATCGTTGCATCGGTAGTTTCCACGAATCACGAAGCCGCCGTCATGGGAGTGCAGTGGGGTAGTATACCGTGATTGAAGGGGTCTGGCAGGGAAAATAGGTGGAGAACCCGGAGGGGTCGGTGGCGATGAGTACGGCCCTGCCGAAGGCGGAATCGAAGAGATGGGAGTTCCAGCATCTTCAACCGCGAGGGCTCGCAATGAAAGGTAATTTCGGGGCTCAATCACACGGCATTGGCACTCGCTGTCTTTGCTTCGCAGTGCGGTTCACGACGCACCACCCGCTTCCGGTTGCTCGCCAGGCTCCACCAGACGGGAATGGTTACCCGTCAGGTACCTGCAAGAGGTTTCCGTGATGCGTACTACATCGCTTTCGGCTCTTTCGAGCTTCTTGGCGCAATGAGTGGCCGCTCTTCTGCTTCGCACGCGATAATTCTCTGCGACGGAGCAAAGTTGTGGTGCGATCGCCCTGCACGTTTGGCAAAGATGCGGAAATGAGCAAAAAAGTGTTGAACCGTCGCCAGCGCGCGTTGGAATTTCCGCAGATGCCTTGACCATTTTCGGAGAATGATTATGCCCCCCCTGGCACTCCAACCTTGGAGGACCCACTCTTCTCCTTGCGATTATTCCTGCGATGGTCGGCGTTTGCGCTCTTTGGCCTCACATTCCTTACAGTGCTTGTGGCTTTGACATCCGTGTCTGAGCGCGTCCTCAACACAGGGCCGTTGATCCCAATATTGTTTGTTGCAGTGCTGTTGACGATTTGGTGGTGTCTTCAAGTTGTCCTCATCACGGCATTTATCCCAGCGCGGCGCACCAATGCCTTCTACCTTCGTTCCTTTCGACATGATGAGGGCACTTGGCCGATTCGTGTAGCGATCCAGGAAGCATTGGGCGCACGATTCCGCCTATCTGGTATTCGCAACCCCAATCGGCGTGAGTCCGCTGCGGTCGATGTTCTGATGCCGGTGATTTTCGCAATGCGGTATTGCACGCCCAAGTTCATGGACTTGGAGGCGGGAGTCGACTGGAAATATCGGCTCTGGAGTTCGATGCAACAAGGAAAGTGCGTTTTCATCGACGTTTCCGATTTGACAAGATTTGTGAAAGAAGAGATCGAACTTGCCAACCGATGCGTCGGGCTTGAGCGAGTTGTTTTTGTCGTCCACGGGGCAGTAAATGAGCAACAGGCCAGAGAAGAAATCACACAGTTGCTTGAGGGGGTCCCCGATCCGAGTCAAATTCGGATTATGACTTGGCTGGAAAGTGATTCAGGGTATCGCTCGTTCATTACAGCCATCATGCAGTTCCGCGAGCAATTGAAGAACCTGCCACCGATATCGCGCACCGCGCCGCCAGCGTCTTATGGCGGCTTCCGACTCCCCGACGGCCTATTCGAGGGCCGCGCCGCAACCTTCATCTGCCATTATCTCGTAGTCTTGCTGACGACTGAGATTGTGGTCGGTCTCGTTGGTTATGCACTCGATGCGCGAGTGGACTTGCTCGTCGGCCTCGTGTTTTGGTTTGTCATTACCTGGCATTGGGTTGTCTACATCAAAGAGGTCGGCGTCAGTTACGAGAAGCGAAAGGCGGTAGTAGCGCTATTTTTTTGGGGTTTGTTCAGCTTGGCATTCCTCAGCTTATCCGCAAGATCATCAACGCAAGCAGATCGCACGAAACAGGAACGAGATCGTGAACTACAGCAGAAGCGCGAAGATCTTGAGCGATTGAACAATCAACAGCGTTTCGATCAAATGAAGGGTGCGAAGAGGCAGTTCTGACCGACGTTACGGAGAATTGTGCTGGTTAC
>JBBQII010000479.1:0-3870 GCA_038324795.1 Gemmatales bacterium | reverse complement strand
GGCAACATGGAGACCTGCGAGGCAATGATTCGCCTCGACCGGAAAATTTACAACGAACCCAGCGTCGGCCCGAAAGTGAATGACATCTTCGCCAAGTGGCGCAGCCAGGGCGTGAAACCCAAGACGCTGGGCTGCGAGGTCGCCCACCATGCCGAGGACATGCATCTTCGGCTCGCTATCCGCAACGGCGGCAATTCGCTCCGGGATAAATTGCGTGCCCTGTTATGAAGACTTGCCTTTTGCCTTCTCATTCAGAACAAGCGGAGAAGAAAGAAGAGCATTCACCGCGCCAAGAAGCTCGGCAGAGCGGGAAGCGATGTGAAACGCAACACGGAAAGCTATTGCAAAAGTTTTACGCGTAACCAATCCCATCCGGCAGAGCCTGGCAAGGGGCCACAAGCGAGTCTTGCGCGGGGCGGTGTGAGGCGACCGGAGACAAAAAACGGACCATTCAACACTATTCAGCCCCCCACATACCGCTTCGGCGGCGGCCCGCACGGGTTCGGGCCCGCCATGCAGGCTCGGTTTCTCGCGGTTGCAACATATACTAACCCCAGGAAGCATGCGCGGCGCACATCAAGCAGGAATCGTCGCAGCAGTGCGACCAGCCTCCAGGCGCAATGTCGAATGCCCCCTTCTCTTTCCCCGGTCACTGCATTACGCCTTGACCATTACCGCAGCGATCATCTGTCGGCAGAACTGTGGCAGGTCGTCGTTGCCGCGGCCGCTGATCAGGTTGCCGGAGCGTACGACGGCCTCGTCGCGGTAGCTGCCGCCGGCGGCGCGGACATCGTCGCGGATGCCGGGGGCGCAGGTCAGCGCCCGGCCGTCGACGACGCCTGATGAGATCAGCAGTTGGGCCCCGTGGCCGATGACGGCGATCAGGCGGTCCTCTTCCTGGAACGTGCGGCAGACGTCGACCGCTTCTTCGCGCATGCGCAGTTTCTCGGGCGAGCCGCCGCCGGGGACGACGAGCAGGTCATACTCGGCCGGGTTCAACTCATGGATCGGCATGTCGGGTTCGACATGGTAACCGTGCTTGCCGATGAGCGGCAGGGCGGCGGAACTGGCAACGGTGACGGCGATGCCCTCTTCGAGCAGCCGGTACAGCGGGTGAAAGAACTGAATGTCCTCGAATCCATCCGCGAGCAGAATCATGGCCTTCATAACGCTTGCATCCTGGAAGTTGGGGGTCTTGATCATTTCACTACGAACTCGTGGCTGATAATTTCCTTGTCGTCGAGATTGCGGCCGCTCCATGCGACATGGATCGATTTGCCGTCGTCCTTGATATCCATTCTGCCGAATTGGCCGGGGCCGGGGAAGGCGCCTTCGCTGTACGGGCCGCCCTTCACGGAGCCGGTGCTGTCCAATGCCGCGGCCTGGAACACCGGGATCGGTGCGCCGCCGCCGTCGGCATAGTCGCTGTTGCTGCCGTCGTCGATTGCCAGCATGTGGGCATCGCCGCTGAGGATGCAAATGTTGCGGATACTGTTGGCCTTCAGGAAATTCGCGATCTCCCGGCGTTCATTCGCGTAGCCGGGCCAGTAGTCGATCACTTTCTTGGGATCCGTTTTGCCGATCCACGGGAAGGTACTCATCCAGACGATCAGCCCATTCGACTTCGCGGCCGAGAGCAGTTCGGCCTTGAACCATTTTTTCTGAGCGTCGCCCATTGTCGAATCAGCAGCCCGGGCCGAGCGCAGATCGGTCAGGATGAAGCGGACACGGCCGTAGCTGAACGCCTGGGCGATGGGCACGTTACCGCTGCCGAGGCCCAGCGGGTAATGCGGCACGCATTCCTGGTAGTTCAGCCTCGCTTCGATTCCCGCGGGCGAGATGCCGCCGGTGTTGTTGCCGAGATAGTCGTGATCGTCCCAGACGTAGGCGATCGGCACCGAGCGGAACAGGGCTCGCTGCGACGGTGAGCCGAGCACCCGGGCGTAGGCCTGCCGGCGCTTAGCCGAATCGAGCTTGCCGATGTTCTCGTAGTGGAAGTCGCCCATGTGCAGGAAGAAGGCGGGGTTCTGCTTCAGAATGGTGTCGAACACCTTGCTGCGGGTGCCGGTCCGGGCGCAGGACGCGAAGCAGAAACGGAAATCGGCCGGCCCTACGGGGAACGTGGTGAACGTGCCGGTCAGCCCTTCGGCCAGCTTGCCATCGGTCTCGACGGCATACCGATACGTGGTCGCGGGCTTCAGGCCGGTCACCGGAAAGCTGAGCGTGAAGTCGTTTTCCTGCGAGGCGATCTGCACTTGCGAGAACGCCGGGGCCTCACCGCTGTCCGACGGCGACCAGGCGAGCCGGACCTTGGGAGTGGGGGAGATCGCTTTTCCGGCGGCATCTTTCTTCGCGGTCGGTTCCGCCACTTTCACGCAGACGCGGGCCGAATCGGCAGTGACTGCCCCGCTCCAGACGTAGTCCTTCGCGGGTGCGTAAACGGTGGTTTTGTCGACGGTCGTCGTCTTCGGGGCCGACTGATCCGCGGCCACGAAGAACGGGGCCGACATGCCGCCAGCGGCAGACTGTGCGAGAAAGCTGCGACGATCCATGAAGAATTCTCATGTGGGGAAGCGAGGGCGGTCATGTGCACGGCCGGCCCTTCCGCCTATGATAAGAAACGTCTACACTGTCGCCCGCAGTCCGTTAGGTTGAAATTCATGACGCGCCGGAAATACCTGTTCCCGAACGTGGTGGAACTGAACTATCAGGCCGGGCGGCGGTTGGGCGTCAACGTCTACCTCGTCGAGGACGGCGGCGAGTTCATCCTGATCGACATCGGTTTCGAGGACACGGTGGATGTCATCGTCGACCTGATCCGGGAGATGGATTTCAACCTCAGCCATTGCCAGTGCATCATCGCCACGCATGCGGATGCCGACCACGTCCAGGGATTGGCCCGGGCGAAGGAAAAGCTCAAGACGCGCGTCATCGCCCACCCGCTGAGCATCCCGCCGATCGAATCGGGCGACGTGATCCAGACCTATGCGTCGATCGCAGCGCAGGGCATCGAACTGGGCATGCCCGCCTGCAAGATCGACGGCACACTGAACGAAGGCGACGTCATCAATGTCGGCAAGTTGAAGCTCGACGTCTGGCACACGCCGGGCCACACGCCGGGGCAACTCGCGTTCAAGATGGGCAAGCTCCTGTTCAGCGGCGACAACATCTACAAGGACAGTTGCGTCGGCGTGATCGACGCCCACCACGGCTCGAACCTGGCCGACTTCATTACGTCGCTGAAGCGCATTCTGGCCGACGATTCGCAGTATCTTCTGCCGAGCCACGGCCCTGTTTTCAAACGTGATCCCAAGATCATCCAGAAAGCCATCACGCGCCTGCAGGGCTACCAGTACATGGCCGACTTCGGCACCTGCGCCATCGGCTGGCCCCTCCAGGACGAATGGGAAGCCGACATTCTGGCGGGAAAGATGCCGAAGTTCGACAAGTGAGCGGGAGACGAAGCAACAAAGACTCAGACTGCGGCCGTCGTGGCGATGAGGTCGAGAAGACCGACTCCATCTTTTAGGACACGCACCTCTCCATCGCCGGGCCAGAATGTGAGCATGGCTTCCCCGGAATCGGTGCGGCTGAAACGCAGGGTAACTGGTGACTTGTCGAATGTATCGCTGACCACCACCTCTTCGCCCTGCGCCAGTTCGACAAAGTGGCTCTCCGGCTCCAAATTCAAGGTCAGGCACTTGTCATCGTCGTTTCGAAGAATGAATCGCGTGTTCTGCATGTTATTCGCTCAGACAAACAGTTCTGCCAGTTCTCGAAGTTGGGCAGCGCGTCCCGAGGCACTTGGATTCTCGGGCGTGATGCGCGCGATCTGTTCGTCCGCATCTGCTACGTCCATCAGTCGTTGGC
>JBBQII010000478.1:0-3874 GCA_038324795.1 Gemmatales bacterium | reverse complement strand
GCGCGCCGGCCGATCCTTGAAGCGGTGCTCGATCTGACCGCGCGCATCAACGCGGACTTCCACTACGACCCCAAGGCGACGACGCTTTCGACAACGCTGGGCGAAGTGCTGCAGGGCCGGCGCGGCGTCTGCCAGGACTTTGCCCATCTGCAGATCGGCTGTCTGCGTTCGATGGGGCTGGCGGCCCGCTACGTCAGCGGCTACCTGCTGACACACCCGGCCGAAGGCCGCGAACGCCTCATTGGGGCCGACGCATCGCATGCCTGGCTGTCGGTCTGGTGCCCGGGACTCGGTTGGGTCGATGTCGATCCAACCAACAACGTGATCCCTTCCGACGAACATATCCTGCTCGGCTGGGGTCGGGATTACGACGACGTCAGCCCGATCAAAGGCGTCATCCTCGGCGGCGGCGAACACCGCATTCACGTCTCGGTTGATGTGGTTCGCAGTGAAGAAGAACAGGTGATTCCCGGCTCGCAGGCGTAATCGGACTGCCAACATTTCTCACAATCCCGCGTTCCACTCTGTAACGCCCGTGTAAAGTCCGGGTGACCGCTCGTCCTCATTTCGGGTATCATCGCCCCGGTGCGGTTACTTCTCCCTCGCTTCGCAGAGGATTGATCATGCTACGCAGATTCACCTTCGGCCTTATGGTCGTGTCGTTCGCGGTGGCGGTCGTCGTCGCCGGCCGCGGCGACAACTCCGCGGCTCAGAATGCGGTCCTCAAGAACAACGCGAACGCTCAGCCGGGCGGTCCGCCGGTCGACACCGATCCGGTCCGGCAGCTTGTGAAGCCCGCCAACCCGCTGCCGATCAAGCAGGTGGTTCTGTTCAACAGTGGCGTCGGCTACTTCCATCGCACCGGCATGGTCGAAGGCGATGCCCGCGTCGACCTGCAGTTCCAGGCCGGCGACATCAACGACTTGATCAAAAGTCTCGTGATCGAAGACACCAAGGGCAAAGTCCTGCCGCTGCGTTACGACAGCCAGGAACCGATCGAACAGACGCTGCGCAGCTTCGCGATCAACCTCAGCACCAACCCCAGCTTCGGGCAGATCCTCAACCAGACCCGCGGCGAGAAGGTCGAACTGACGACCATCTCGAACAACGCCGGCCTGCCCGGCACGCTCACCGGCACCATCATCGGCATGGAGTCGGCCAATCGCCTGCCGTCCGCCACGGCCACGGCATCGGTCGACATGGAACTGGTGAACCTGATGTGCGCCGAAGGGCTGCGCTCGGTCCCGCTTAACCAGATCCAGCGGCTGCGGTTCCTGAACCCGATCATCGAGAACGAACTTCGCCGGGCGCTCGAAGTCGTTGCCGGAGGGCATGACAGCCAGAAGAAGTCGGTGAAGCTCGGCTTCCGGGGCGAAGGCAAGCGTGAAGTGAAGGTCGGCTACGTTTCCGAAAACCCGATCTGGAAGACCAGCTACCGCATCGTGCTCGACAAGGACGGCAAGACGAAACTGCTTGGCTGGGCGAACGTCGAGAACACCAGCGATGAAGACTGGCACGATATCAAGCTGACGCTGGTCTCCAGCCGGCCGATCTCGTTCCAGATGGATCTGTACCCGCCCCTGTTCATCCCGCGCCCGACTGTCGAGCCGGAACTGTTCGCCTCGCTGCGGCCGCCGACGTATGCGGGGCCGATGGTGAACGGCTTCAACGTGGGCCAGGGGGGCAACTTCCAGTTCGGCGGACAGTTCCAGGGCGGCTTCGGCGGTCAGTTCCAAGGCGGCTTCGGTGGCAACACGGGCGGCGGCAACCTCGGCAATGGTGCCCCGATGCAGCCGATGGCTCAGCAGGCACTGCAGAACCCGATGCTCAACGGCAATTCGCTGAACATGAATCGCTAACAGAACAACAACGAAGCAGTGAGTATCACCAATGCGATCAAGCTCAGTTTCAAGGACCTGCAGGACCGTCGCAACGACAATAACAACAAGAAGAATCAGGTCGACGTGCAGCAGGCCAAACAGATCGGCGGTATCCTCACCGCTATCGATCCGGAACTGATCGACGCGGCCCTGACGGCCGAGGAACTCGGCAACCCGGCCCGGTTCGCCATTGAGGAGAACGTGACACTGCCCCGCCAGCAGTCGGCCATGATCCCGATTCTTGAACAGCCGATCGATGCCACCCGCGTCAGCATCTACAACCAGCGAGTGCAGGCCAAGCACCCGCTGTTCGGCATGAAGATCAAGAACAACAGCAAGCAATCGCTGATGCAGGGGCCGATCGCGGTCTACGAAAACGAGCAGTACGCCGGCGATGCCCGCATCCTTGACTTGCAGCCGGGTGAAGAGCGCTACATCAGCTTTGCGATCGATACCGGCACGGAAGTGCTGCCGTTCGATAAGGTCGTGCCGTCGAACGAAATGACCGCCCGCATGGAGAATGGCCGGCTGCAGGTGCAGTACAAGCTGCGGACTATCCGCACCTATGTGATCAAGAACCGCTCGCCGGAAGCCCGCAAGATCGTCATCGAGCAGCCTGCCCGGGACGGCTGGAAGTTCACTGAGGCCCGCAAGGTGACGCAGATCGCCGCGGGCAAGAAAGATGAAGACGGCATCGAGAAAGAGGCGACGTGGAAGGCCGGCGATGTGGAGAAGCCGAGCGAACGCACCCGCGACCTGTACCGCTTCACCGTCGACGTCAAAGCGGGGGAGACAATCAAGTACGAAGTCAGCGAAGAACTGCCGCGCATCGACCCGTTCGAGAACACCAAGCAGGCCGACTGGACCGGCTTCGCCACGACGCTGGGCCTCGACGTCTGGACAGACAGCAACCGCACGCCGGAAGATGACTTTGGCATCGAAGTCGTCAACAACGCCCTCAAGGTAACGCACAAGGATCGCCGGACGACAACATACAGCTTGAAGAACCGCGCTGACGTGGAGCGGACCATCACGCTGGAACACTTCGTGCCGAAAGGCCGACTGCTGGTCGGCGATGTGAAGCCCGCCGGTGCCGATCAGCTTCGCTACACCTACAAGCTGGTTCTCCCCCCGGGCAAGACGCTGTCGCAGACAGTGGTGGATGAGTTCGACACGGCCAAGCCCGAAATGTTCGCGATGAAGTCGGGCAACTATGGCCGGGGCGTTCAAGCTCCCGTGGGCATGGAATTCAGCGATATTCCCGCGGAACGGTTCATCACCGAACTGGGCTTCGACGTCTGGACCACGCGCCGGCCGCACCCGGAAAAGCTGATCAACGGCAAGTTCTTTAAGAGCGAACTGCACACGACAGCATTGAATCAGGAAACCGTGACCTATCACATCCGTAACTACGCCCCGGGCGAACGGACGTTCACGCTCGACCATCATGTTCGGCCGCAATGGTCGTTCGTCGGCAACGACCAACCGGTGGAGGGCCTGCGTGCCTGCTTCCGCGCGGCCGTGAAGGGGAAGAAAGAAGTCACCGTCAAGCACGATGTGACCGAGGAACGCCAGCAGGCCCGCAAGGAAACGCTGGAGAGCATCAACGAAGAACGCCTCGCCCTGCTCCTCGCCAGCGCCAGCCTTACGGATGGCGTCAAGGACAACATCCGCAACGGAACAGGCATGCTGAAGGCCCTTACCGCGACGGCGGCCACGCTGAAAGACCTGCAAGCCCAGATGAAGGAGATCACCGAGGAGCAGAACCGCATCAAGGGCAACCTGGAGCGACTGCCGGAAACCTCGGAAGTCTACAAGCGGCTGATCGACAAGTTCGACAAGCAGGAAACCGCGCTGGAAAAGGTGCAGGTCCAGACGGCCGAGAAGTCGACGCTGGAGAAGACGCAGAAAAAGGAATACGAGAGCTTCCTGGAGAAGCTGCAGTAACAACTCGATGTTGGCCGCGACGCGCAGGGTTTCCGCAGCGGAGCGCG
>JBBQII010000477.1:0-3885 GCA_038324795.1 Gemmatales bacterium | reverse complement strand
GTCACCGGGAAGCCGGCGACCCCGTCGGGGTCGGCGCTGAACTCTGAGGATTCTTTAGCGCCGAGCGCGTATGCCACGCCGCGCATCTGTCGCAGATCGCGGACGGCGCCGCCGGCATCAAGGCGCTTCGCGATTTCAACAATGTTCTGCTCGCCCATGCCGTAGACGACGAGATCGGCCTTGGCATCGAGAAGGATCGACCGGCGGACGGTGTCGCTCCAGTAGTCGTAGTGGGCAAGTCGCCGCAGCGAGGCCTCGACACCGCCGGCGATCACGGGCGTACCGGGGAACGCTTCGCGGGCGCGCTGGCAGTAGGGCAGCGTGGCGCGGTCCGGGCGCAGGCCGATCTTGCCGCCGGGGGAATAGGCGTCGTCGTTGCGGACCTTCTTGTTGGCGGTGTAGTGGTTGATCAGCGAATCCATGTTGCCGGCGCTGATGGCGAAGAACAGCCGCGGCTTGCCGAACTGCCGCCACGGTTCGCAGGTCTGCCAGTCGGGCTGACTCAGGATGGCAACGCGATACCCGGCCTGTTCCAGGACACGGTGCAGCACGGCCATCGCGAAACTCGGGTGATCGACATAGGCATCGCCGGTGACGAAGACGACGTCAACGTGGTCCCAGCCGCGTTCGAGCATCTCCGCGCGGGTCATCGGGGCCGTCGGTGCGGCATGGCGTTCGTGCCAGAGCGGTAAAGACAAAGCTGGCATGTAGGTCCGGAGCAAAAGAGGGGGGAGTGCAAAGATTTAATTGTAGCTGATTATCACTGTGCAGAAAAGAAGTCACCCGCCGGGAGAGGCGGGTGACTGGGGGAAAGCTAGTGATGGGGAAGACTCAACAGGTTAGGGAAAGGGAGCGTTGCGACACTCGACCCGGGGGAGGGTCGCGGGGCCGATCGGGGGAGATCGGCATGTCCCGAAGTCGCACTGCTTTCGCTCGGCCGGCGAAGGGGGATTCGCATCTGGCCTTGCGTGTCTCGCGTTCAGGGGGATGACCGCGTGACGGAAGAACATAAAGCACGGCCCGTGCCAGTCGGCTTGGCGCCCGGGAACATTCGTCGCAAGTTGTTGCCAGACAACGGATAATCGCATTCAAAAAATTCTGTTGCGGACGGGGCCGTGGCCGATCATTGTAAAAAGGTAACGGCCACTGTAGGAACTACCCGGTTTTGCAACTTCGGAATGACAAAGGCGGACTGCCATGAAGCCACTGCTGTACGGGATCGCGATCTTCTGCCTCCCGGTGACGCTGCGCGCGGCCGAACCGATCTTCGAGAAGGGGGCACCTCTCAAGGTCGAATGCGAAGGCGGCGGTGAAGGCCCGGCCTGGCATCCCCAACTGGGCATTCTGATGAGCGGCCACGACGGCAACGTCAATCGCCTCGATCGGGATGGCAAGGTCAGCGTCCACCGCAAGAAGGCGGGAACCAATGGCCTGCTGTGGGATGCGGAGGGCCGATTGCTCGCCTGCGAGCCGGGCACCCGCACCGTGAGCCGTTCGGCCGCCGACGGCACCCGCACCGTGCTGACCGACAAGTACGACGGCAAGCGCTACAACCAGCCGAACGACATCACGGTTGATTCAAAGGGGCGCATCTACTTCAGCGATCCGTGTTACGGCGACCGCAAGCAACTGGAAATGACCGATGCCGACGGCAAGAGTGTTGAAGGGGTCTATCGCATTGATCCTGATGGAAAAGTGACGCGCATCATCGGCCGGGAGATGGAACGGCCCAACGGCGTGCTGGTGTCCGCCGACGACCGGTATCTGTTCGTGGCGGACAACAACAATAACACCAAGGGCGGTTCACGGGCGCTGTTCCGCTTCGACCTGAAGGCGGACGGCAGCGTGGACATCGCTTCGAAGAAGATGCTGCACGACTGGAAAGATGGCCGTGGCCCGGACGGCATCAAGCAGGATGTGCAAGGCAGGCTCTATGTGGCCGGCGGCTTGAACAAGGCCAACCTGCCGTTTGAGCCATCGGTCGAACATAAAGGCGGGGTCTACGTCTTCGACAAGGAAGGCAAGCTGCTCGACTTCCTGCCGGTGCCGAAGGACGAAGTGACCAACTGCGCATTCGGCGGTGAAGATCGCAAGACCCTGTACGTCACCGCCGGCGGCACGCTGTACAGCACGCGGACGACGACGCCGGGGCGACTGGTGTGGCCTGCGCCCAAGTGATACATGCCTCAGGTCGGGGCTTTGGCTCATTCACATGAATCGCTCATCGTCGAACGGCCGGCTTGGCTTTGCCGGCGGTTCCCAGCTTCGTTGCTTGACGAACAGTTCCGCCAGGCTGAGGTCGTCGGCCGTCGTGATCTTCAGGCCGTACGGTGAACCCGGCACAAGTCGCACGGGATGACCCAGCGCTTCGACCAACTGGGCATCGTCGGTGATCGGCGACGTCAGTTCACCGCGGTGGGCGTACGCTTCACGCAGCCAGTCTTTGCGGAACGCCTGCGGTGTCTGGGCCTGCCAAAGCCCGGCCCGCGGGATGGTGCCCGTCACGCGCATGCCGGCATCAGCCTGCTTCAACGTGTCGGCCACCGGCAGGCCTGGCAGGGCGGCCCCCGTTTCCACGGCCGCCTTGAAGACAGCGTCGATCACCGGCGGCGGCATGCAGGGCCGTACGGCATCGTGCACGGCCACGAATTCGATCTCATCCGTCAGGCGATCCAAGGCCTTCGCCACCGATTCAAAGCGCTCGGCACCGCCTTCGACCAGCGTGATGTTCAGAAACATCAGATTGGCGGCGTGACGGCTCTTGAACATCTCGATGTCGTCGGGCGAGATGACGATGAAGCACTGCTTCACCTCGGGGCGTGTGACGAAGCACTCGGCGGCTCTGAGCCAGATCGGTCGGCCATCGAGATTAACGAACGGTTTCTTTTCCTTCCCGCCGAATCGGGACGACTTGCCCGCGGCGGGAAGGATGACAGCGAAGGGAGGCAGCATAGTCCGGCTCGCAAGCGACAACGGGCGTTGCCGCTATCCTATGAGCCGATCAGCTTCATCAACTGCGGTTTCAGCGCGAAGAACAATCCGGTGAGGACGCCGAGGAAGCCGACGATCATGATCAGCGCCCAGAGCAGGGCGCCATCCTTTTTCTTTCCGGACTTCTTCACGCCACGTGTCGACGGGGACATATCGGTCAGCGCCCCTTCACCTGAGAGCGTGCCGAGGTAGCCTTGTTCGCCCTCCTGATCGTCGATGTTGGCAAACGGGTCGGATCCCATCGGTGCCAGGCGCGGCAGATTCTTGCTGGATACCGGCACAAGGTTGTCCGCCGGCAACGGTTCGACAACCACCCAGTTGCTTGTCTCCTGTCCGGAGTGCGGTTGCAGCACGGCGGCAACTTCAGCGGCCGACTGGTAACGCTGGTCGGCACCTTTGGCCATCATCTTCTGAATGATGACGCCCACTTCGATCGGCACGTCGGGTCGAAGGATGTTGACGGGGACCGCATGATCGGTACTGTGGCGGACCAGCTTCTCCATCGTCGTGCCGCCCGCGAACGGTACCCGGCCGGCCAGCAGGTAGTAGAGCGTGCAGCCAAGGCTGTAGATGTCCGCCCGGCCGTCGACTGCGTGCAGGCTGCGTGCCTGCTCGGGCGACAGGTAGTCCGGCGTACCCATGACGGTCTTGCTGTTCACTTCGATCGAGTCATGTTCCTGCGCGATGTTGTCCGGGGAACTGATGCGGGCGAGGCCGAAGTCGAGAATCTTCACGACCGATGAACTGGTGCCGTTCTTCGTCACCGATTTCTGCACCAGCAGGTTCGCGGGCTTGATGTCGCGGTGCACCATGCCGATGTCGTGCGCATACTGAAGCCCGATCGCCGTCTGGCGGATGTAGTCGCACGCCTGGGTGACCGGCAGCGGGCCATGT
>JBBQII010000476.1:0-3894 GCA_038324795.1 Gemmatales bacterium | reverse complement strand
AGCCACGGATGAAACACGGACAAGAAAGAATGTCTGTTCCGCGCGGACGATGCAACGGGTACTCTTGATTTATCCGTGTTCGATCCGTGGCTGTGCTTTTCTGACAGTCAGTAGCCATCACTATCGTGGATGGAAGAGCCCGAATCAAGCCTGAAGTTGGCACTGATCCATCACCGTGCATATCTTTTCTGCATGAACGAATCCGAGCAACTTTACGACAACCCGCTGATCACCCGGTATGCCACGAAGGCGATGGCCCAGCGCTGGGGAGCCCAGCGCAAGCACGGCACCTGGCGGCGGCTGTGGCTGGCGCTGGCCGAGGCCGAGCATGAACTGGGCCTATTGGCTGACGACGGCAAGACTCCGCGTATTCGGCCCGAGCAGTTAACCGAGCTGCGGGCGCATCTGGACGACATCGACTTCACCCGGGCCGCGCATCACGAGAAGCGCCTGCGGCACGACGTGATGGCCCACATCCACACACTGGGCGAAGTCGCCCCGCTGTGCCGGGACATCGTGCATCTGGGGGCGACAAGCTGCTACGTGACCGACAACACCGACCTGATTCTGATGCGTGAATCGCTGGATGACCTTTGCGGCAAGCTGGCCGCCGTCATCGACGCGCTGGCGACGTTTGCCGAGAAGTGGAAGGCGGAACCGACACTCGGTTTCACCCACTTCCAGCCCGCGCAACTGACGACCGTCGGCAAGCGCGCGACACTCTGGTGCTATGACCTGGTGCTTGACCTGCGCGAACTCGAGCGCCGCCGCGATGAGATGCGCTTTCGCGGCGCGAAGGGTACCACCGGCACGCAGGCGAGCTTCCTGGCCCTGTTCCACGGCGACCATGCGAAGGTGCGCGAACTCGATGCGCTGGTGGCCCGCAAGATGGGCTTCGCGCAGGTGCATCCCGTCACGGGGCAGACCTACACACGCAAGGTCGATACGCAAGTGCTCGATGCGATCTCCGGCCTCGGGCAGTCGCTGCACAAATGGGGCAGCGATCTGCGGCTATTGGCTCACCGGCAGGAGATCGACGAGCCTTTTGAGAGTGAACAGGTCGGTTCATCCGCGATGGCTTACAAGCGGAACCCGATGCGGGCGGAACGGATGTGCTCCCTGGGCCGGTTCCTGATCGGCCAGCCGCCGATGGCCGCGGACACGATGGCGACCCAGTGGTTCGAACGCACGCTGGACGATAGTGCCATCCGTCGGCTGTACCTGCCGCAATCGTTCCTGGCGGCGGATGGGGCATTGCGGCTGGCGCTGAACATCGGCGCGGGGCTGGTCGTCAACTCGGCCGTCATCGCGCGCGGCGTTGCCGACGCGTTGCCGTACATGGCGACGGAGAACCTGATGATGGCCGCCGTCGCGCGCGGAGCCGACCGGCAGGAAGTTCACGAGTGCATCCGCACGCACAGCCATACCGTGACGGCAGGTCTGAAGGCCGGGACCGCCACGAGCCGGGACCTGATCACGCTGCTGGCGAATGACCCGGCCTTCCACGGGATCGACCTGGCGGCGGAGCTGGCCCCCGGCCGCTACGTGGGCCGTTCGCCCGAACAGGTGATGGAGTTCGTCGAAGCGGAAGTCGCCCCGATCCGGGCGCGATATGCGGGACACTTGGGTCAACGCGCGGAGGTGGCGGTGTGATTGAAACTATGTTAGCGAGCAAATCAACCACGTGAAGCCGCGACGAACGCTCCGCTGCGCGTCGCGGCTTCACGCATCAAGTAATCGAAAGTGCCCCTCAATTCGTCTTCAACGAATTGAACACCATCCCCGTCAGCAGTTTCGGGTAGAAGTAGGTCGACTTCGGCGGCATCTTTTCGAGGTTACCGGCGATCTGTTCGACATGGTCCATCGTGGCGGGCGGCACCAGGGCGGCCAGGTCGCATTCGCCTGCCTTGATCGCGTCGTTCACCTCACTCAGCAGATGCACGTATCGGCATTTCGGTGAGCCGCCCAACCCGCCCAGCAGCTTGTTCAGCGCGGCCACATGCAGGATGCTCACGCCCAGGTCGCGCCATTCGTCGCTGTGGTCGGCGGCCAGTTCCTTCATCAGCGTCGGCGACTGGAAGCGCGCGGTCACCCAGGTGTCGTCCGCCTTGGTGTGGAAGCCGAGCAGCCCCTGCGAGCCGTCCATCTCGATCTGTTCCCATGCCTCGGTCGCTGCCGCTTCGCCCTTGCCCATGGGGGTAATCTGGAAGTGCGGTTCCAGCAGCGCTTTCAACTTCACGCTGTCGAGCCCCGGCAGACCGCTGACGAGGCGGTGCGTCGGCAGGATGATCAGGCCCGGGTCGCTCATGGAAACCAGCATCATCATGGTGAAGTTGGCCGGGGCTTCGTCGCTGGTGGCTTCGCCGACGGCTCTCTTCTCTTCGAGATACTTCACGCTGGTTTCGTAGCGGTGATGCCCGTCCGCGATGAAGACCGGCTTTGAGCCCATCAGCCCGATGACGGCGTTGATGACGCGTTCATCAGCGACCGGCCAGAGCCGACTGACGACGCCCAGGTGATCGGTCGCTTCCAGCGGCGGCATCTTGAAGATCAACGACTCGATCTTCGCGAACACTTCGTTGGAGTCGTCGGGGTACAGGCCGAAGATGGGGCTGAGGTTCGTGGCCGTGGCGTGGAACAGCTTGAGCCGATCGGCCTTCGGGCCGCTCAGCGTCTCTTCGTGCGGGTAGATTCGGCCGCTGCCGAACGGTTCGAGTCGCACACGCGCGATGAAACCGCGGCGTTTGTAGGCCTTCCCTTCAACCGTGAACTCCTGCTCGCAGACGTACAGGTGCCTCAGTGAGTCCTGGCGCAGCACATCGCTGGCGATCCATTCCTTCAGGTCGCGCGCGGCACGCAGATAGCGGTCGTCGACTTCGCCGGGATCGGGCTTCTCGCGCGTCAGTTCCAGGCGGATCGAGTTGAACGGGCTGCGCGCGTAGAGCGCGTTCTGCAACGTGGCATCAATCACGTCGTAGGGCGGAGCCACCAGATCGGAGAGCGACCCGGCCCGGCCCAGATCGTAACGAAATCCGCGAAATGCTCGAATATCGGCCATGACTGCCCCCACGCGATGGTTGAACCGTTATCCTACAGGTTATGGCAGAGAACGATGAACGGCAGGCGCTGCGGCAACGGCTGGACGAACTTGAGGTTCGCATCACGCGCGCCTGCGCGAAGGCCGGGCGGCAGCGCAACGAGATCACGGTCGTCGCCGTGACCAAGACGACGACCGCGGAGATTGCCGGCCTGCTGCCGGAACTGGGCTACAGTGATCTGGGCGAAAGCCGGCCGCAGGAACTGGCACGCAAGGCCACAGCCCTTGCCGATCGCGGCATCCGCTGGCATATGATCGGCCACCTGCAGACGAACAAGATCGTACCGACCATCGACATCGCGACACTGATTCACTCGGTCGATCGGCTGCGGTTGATTGAAGAACTCGCGCGCCGGCAACGGCCCGTGAAGATCCTGCTGGAAGTGAACGCCAGCCGTGAGGCGAACAAGCACGGCTTCGCCCCCGATGAAGTCCCCGGCATCGTGGAGAAACTGAAGCAGTTCCCGAACCTGCAACTGGAAGGCCTGATGACGATGGCCGCCTACACGGACGATCCGGAGGCAGCCCGCGCGACATTCCGCGAAGTGCGGGCACTCCGCGATGCCATGGGGTTGAAGGAATTGTCGATGGGCATGTCACATGACCTCGAAGTGGCCATCGAAGAAGGGACGACGATCATCCGCCCGGGCAGTGCGTTGTTCAGTGTTTAGCGTTCTTCGCAACGAACTCAAACGAAGAAGATCCAAGCTCGAAAGGCACGAAACACACGAAAGAAGCATCTCTCTTCCTTTCGTGTGTTTCGTGCCTTTTGCGGTTGAATGCTTTGTTTCCTACTT
>JBBQII010000475.1:0-3895 GCA_038324795.1 Gemmatales bacterium | reverse complement strand
GAATCATCTGCCGACGACCGCCTTCAAAGTGAGGGGCGGCGTGCATCTGGTCAGCAAGCTGACCGACGCCCAACGGAAGCACGGCATCCTCGGCTGCACGACAGGCAACCACGGGCAGTCGCTGGCGTACGCCTCACGGCTGTTCGGCGGGCGCTGCATCCTCGTCGTGCCGCGCACGGCCAATCCGGACAAACTGGCTGCCATGCGTGCATTGGGGGCCGAGATTGTCGAACATGGTCGAGACTTCGACGAGGCGATGGACCAATGCGAACTTCTGCATCGGCAGGAAGGCCACCGCTACGTGCATTCCGCCAACGAACCGGACTTGATCGCCGGCGTCGGCACTGCGGCACTTGAAATCCTGGAAGACCTGCCCGATCCGGACATGGTGCTGGTGCCGGTCGGCCTGGGCAGCGGTATCTGCGGTACGTCGCTGGTGATGGCCGAGCGCTCGCCCGGTACGCGCATTGTCGGCGTGCAGGCTGAAGGAGCGCCGGCAATCACGCGTTCGTGGCAGACAGGCACCGATGTGGAAACGCCGGAGATCAACACGTTCGCGGAAGGGATGGCCACGCGCCGCCCCGCATCTCTGACGATTCAGTTGATCCGCCGGCATGTGCATGAGATGGTGTTGGTCAGCGATAGCCAGTTGCGTGAGTCGATCGGCATATTGCTGAAGCAGACGCACAACCTGGCCGAGGGAGCCGGGGCCGCCACGCTGGCCGCGGCGATCACGATGCGCGATCGGCTCGCGGGCAAGAAAGTCGTCGCCATACTGAGCGGTGGGAATCTCGACCTGCGTGAGTTGGCGAAAATCGGTTAGTGACTTTCAGGATGCAAAAGCCGTGCGGCTGCGACCATCGTAGCGTACACGTCCACGTGTGCGATTCGGGCAACACGCATAAGCGCATTCCGAACGAGTATCGTGGTGCACGCGTCTCGCGTGCACGCCACATCGCCGCGTTTCACGCACACGCGAGACGCGTATGCCACGAAGGGTTTAGCGTCCGCACGTTCAATTTCGCGCTCAGCGAATCCGTGCACACGTGGACGTGTACACTACGACGGTTGCCGTCACCAGCGGCTTTCCCATGCTGACGAGCTGTAGCCGCGATGCATGGGGTTACCGGAGCGGAGCGCGGTGCCACGCGAAACGCGCCGCCCTTCGCAAAGCATTCGAATCGTGGCTAACATACATCGTATACACTCTTGGAGGATTCCCATGTCGGCAACATCAACTCCCGAAGTCGCCACGCTGGGCGGCGGCTGCTTCTGGTGCGTGGAAGCGGTGTTCGAACTGATTCGGGGCGTACATTCGGTCGAGTCCGGCTATGCCGGGGGCAAGGTGCCGGACCCCAGCTACCAGCAGGTGTGCGGCGGGGCGACCGGGCATGCGGAGGTGGTGAAGATCACCTTCGATCCTGCCGTGGTCAGCTTCCATGAACTGCTCGTTGTCTTTTTCTCAACGCACGATCCGACGACGCTGAATCGTCAGGGAGCAGACGTCGGCACGCAGTACCGCTCGGTGATTTACTATCACACGGAAGAACAGAAGCGGATCGCTGAAACGCTGATTCAGGAACTGAAGACCGATGCCGAGCGACCGTTGAAGATCGTGACGGAACTCACTGCCGTCCCGACCTTCTACAAGGCGGAGGAGTATCACCAGCACTACTTCCAAAACCATCCGGAGCAGGGGTACTGCCAGGCCGTCGTGGGGCCGAAGGTGGTGAAGTTGAAGAAGCTGTTTGCACAGATCCTGGCGAAGGTGTAAACGGCGATCACGCCCGACGATAGGCCGTGCGATAAACCGGCATCCCCTTGCGGCGGGCCTTACGTTCGAAGTTGGTCATGTAGTCCATGTCGTGTGCGCCCTCGGTGGCCGGTCGCGGCGGAATCGGCGCGAACGCCGGTGCGGTTGCCATCAGCTTCTGCATCACACCGAAGTATTCTTCCACATCGGTCGCGATGTGGAACTCGCCGGCCGGCATCAGCACGCGCGCCACCTGCTCGACGAACTCGGCCGAGAACACCCGGCGCTTGCGATGCCGGCGTTTCCACCACGGGTCGGGGAAATAGACGTGCATGGCGGCGACCGACCCGGCGGGGACCTGATCGCGCAGCACGACGAACGCGTCGGCACAGGTCACTTTGACGTTGGGCAGTTCCCGGGCCGCAAGCCGGGCGGCGGTGTAGAGTTGGCACTTGCGGTCGATTTCGATGCCGAAGAAGTTCACCTCGGGCCGGGTCGTGCCCGCGTGCAGCAGGTGCATCCCTTTGCCGAAGCCGACTTCAATCTCGACCGGGTGATCGTTGGAGAACATCGCGCGCCAGTCGATCGCCGGCGGAGTGGACCCTTCCGGCACGGCGGGCAGCAGCCAGGGGGCCAGTTCGTCGACATTGAATCTCTGTCGCGCTCGCAATGGAGATCGTTTCCGATGGGCAGGGACGGGATGTCCGACAAGCGTGGAGTACGCAAGTCACGTCCTCCACAACTGTCAGTGGCTTCGACTCAAACCACAATCGCCTCGGCCGGGGCGGAATGCAACTTGGGTGCCGGGCCATGGATCGGCATGCCGATGATGACCAGGTGGAACGCCATCGTGGCACCTACGAAGCCCTGAATATCGAAGACCGTCTTGCGGCGGTCGACCTTCTGGCCTTTGCCGATGAGAACAAGCCGATCGCCGGGATAGACGGGGGCGCGGAATCGCGCTTCCTCAATACCACCCAGGCCCAGGTAGTTGGGCAGGTTGAAGCCGTGGGTGATGAAGTAGTAGCTGGCCATCTGCGCGGCGGCTTCGCACATCAGCACGCCGGGGAAGATCGGGAATCCAGGCATGTGGCCCTTCACCCAGAACTCATCGTCGCGGCAGTCGCGGTAGCCGGCAATAAGGTGCTGCTCGCGATCGACGAAGACAATCGCATCGAGCATGCGCATGCCATGACGATGGGGATTAACGGCCTCGATCGCGTTTACGTCCGCAACGACCGTGGTCAGATCCAGGGTGGTCGGGTCAAGAATCGTACTCGGCGGCATACGGCATTTCCCTCAGCCGATGACGTGTGCAATCTGGTCCAGTTCCGTGAGCATCACGTCGGGTCGTAACAGCGGGTCCTTCAACTGCTCGGCCGTGGCAGCCAGCGATTGGCGATCGCCGGCAAACAGGGCCGTCTTCATCCCCAGCTTGCGTGCGGGGGCAATGTCGCGCGTCAGGCTCGAGCCGACGTGCAAAATCTCGTCGGCTGTGATACCGTCGTCTTCCAGTTTTCGCAAGGCGGTTCGCATCAGCGAGTCGGACGGCTTCCGTGCTTTCTTATCGAATGACAGCCAGCGTGACCCGGCCGGAATCAGTTTATCCAATTCGGCATTGGCATCCTGCTGCTTCAAACCGCGCGAAAGTTGTACAGTGGTGAAGCATTGCCCGTCAGCCAGCAGTCCCTGGGCAAGCCCCGCCGCCGCGATCTGGCTCATCGCCGCCGCCGCACCTTCATAGCACGCGGTCCCCTGCAGGCTGGCGTGGAAGAAGTAGGCCACCTTGCGGCTGAACTCGTTCAACCCGCCGTACATTGTCGCATCGAACTTGTAGTCCTTCTGGAACAGCTTCTTGATGATATTTTCCCAGATGCGTTCGGTCAGGATCTCCGGATATTTCTCTCCACCAGAAGGGGCGAGGCGCAGTTCGGCCAAACCCTTCTGATAGATCTCGCGCATGTAGGCCGATGGCTGGCCCGGCTTGCGGCTCATCGAGTTCCACATCTTGAATTCATGGATGGTTTTCTCGAGCGCGACCTCCATGATGTAGTCGTTCGCGACCTCGAACTTCAGGTCGCCTTCGCTGATGCGCAGAAGCGTCCCATAGACCGTCCACAGCACGGCACGCACACCCGACAC
>JBBQII010000474.1:0-3901 GCA_038324795.1 Gemmatales bacterium | reverse complement strand
GTCGCGATGGCCGGAGCCTTGATCTTCCACATCCAGTAAAGACCGTAGCCGCTCAGGCCAAAACAGGCGATCGCCAGGATCGCGAACAGGGACAGCAGCAGTCGCTTCATGGGTTCCTCACGGCAGGATGCCAAATTGCCGGCGGAACTTCCGCACGGCCGGCCGGGCGTTTGCTAAACTATGAATACCATTCCCGATCGTTGATTGCCGCGAGGAACCGCGCATGTCCCGTCTGTCTGTCGCTTTGCTTCTGCTTGTCTCCGTTTCCGTGTCACGCGGTGCCGATCCGGTGGCCGACACGGCCCTCTTCAAGACCGCATCATCGCTGTACGACGATGTTGAACTCAAGACGCTGCCCAACGGCCTGCGCGTCTTCATGAAGCCGATTCCCGGGTCGCCGGTCGTCACCACCATGTTGGCGTACAAGGTCGGTGCCTGCGATGAAGATCTCGATCAGACCGGTCTGTCGCACTATCTCGAACACCTGCTCTTCAAGGGGACCGACAAACTCTCCCCCGGCGACATTGACCGCCTTACCCAGCGCAACGGCGGGCAGAACAACGCCTACACCTCCGAGGACATGACGGTCTATCACTTCGACTTCGCCGCAGACCGGTTCCTGGCCGCGCTCGAGATCGAATCTGACCGGATGCGCAACACGCGCATCGACAAGAAGCATGAGTTTGAACAGGAGAAGGGGGCCGTCGTCTCCGAGTTGAATCAGAACGAGGATCGTCCCTGGGACCTCGAGATGAAGGCGATCCTGCCGCTGCTCTTCGGCGAAAAGGCACCCTATGGCCATCCGGTGATCGGCCAGCGCAAGCACGTCGAGGGGGCCACGGCCGAGATCATCACACGCTACTACGACCGCTGGTACCACCCGAACAATGCCGCCCTGATCATCGTCGGCGGCTTCGACCCGAAAGAGACATTCGCGAAGGTCGAGAAACTGTTCGGCGGCATCGTGAAGGGGGAATTGCCGCCGCGCAAGCCGGGCCTGCCGACGCCCGAACGCAAGGAAACCAAACGCGTCAAGTTGCCGTCGAAGTTCGACACGCCGCGGCTTCTGATGGGGTTCAACACCGTCGAAAGCGGCAAGGACGACGCCTACGTGCTGGATGTCGTCAGCCAGCTGCTGGCCGGGGGCAAGACGAGTCGGCTGTACAAGAAGCTGGTCGATGAAGACCAGGTCGCTTCGTCGGTCGGGTCGTTTCATTCGTCAGGCCGGTATGCCGGCTGGCAGGCGATTAATGTCGAACTGCTGAAGGACGACATTGATGCCGTCGAGAAACTGACCACCGCGGAAATCGAAAAGCTGGCGAAGGACGGCGTCACGGATGCCGAGTTGAAACGCATCAAACGCGGCATGCTTGCCGGGTATATCTTCGGCAACGAGAGTGTTCACAGCATCTGCGATGCGATCGCGCAGGGTGTCACGGTGCATGACCTCGACTGGCTGAAGAGCTACCTGCCGAAGATTGCCGCGGTGACTAACGACGACGTCAAGCGCGTGGCGAAGAAGTACCTGATCGATGCCAAGGGGATCGTCATCCAGTCGCAACCGGCGAAGGGCCGGACGGCCCTGCCGTCGAGCGGAAGCCCTTCCGTGCCGCGTGCATTCCGTACTCTCAATCGCCTTGAGCGTGGCAACGCCGCGGCGTTCCATCTGCCCGATGCGAAGACAGTAACGCTGCACAATGGCCTAAAGCTCTGGCTGCTCGAGAATCACCGGCTGCCCCTGGTGGTTGTCGATGCCCGCATCCGCGATCTGCGGCTGCGCGAGCCGGCCGACAAGAACGGCATCGCCATGCTGGTGGCCAACCTGCTCGAAGAGGGGACGACGACGCGCAAAGGGGCCGAGATTTCACAGTTGATCGAGGATGCGGGCGGGTCGTTGTCGTTCGGCGTCGGCAGCGGCAAAGTGAAAGTGCTGTCGAGCGACCTCGATCTGGGAATCGACCTGTTGCTCGATTCGCTGATGAATCCGACCTTCCCTGAAGAGATGCTGGAACTGAAACGCGAGGAAATGCTCTCCGAGATCGCGGAGGAAGAAAAGACGCCGGAAGACCGTGCCCGCCGGGAGTTCAATGCCGCGGTGTACGGCAAGCACCCGTACGCTCGCCCGTCGCTGGGTACCGCGAAGATCGTCAAGAAACTCACGCGGAAGGACTGTGTCGATTTCCACAAGTCGTTCTTCGGCCCCAACAATGTCACGCTCTCGATCGTCGGTGACTTTGACTCCGCCCGTATCATTGAGTTGATCAAGAAGCGGACGAGTGACTGGAAGCAGATCGAGTTGCCGACACTGGCAAAGCAGGAACTGGCGATGCCGGGCAAGTATACCCCCAAGATCATCAGCGACCCCGAAGCGGCCCAGGTACACGTCTACCTCGGCCACCCGGGCATCAAGCGCGACAATCCGGACTACTACAAGTTGCTGGTGATGGACAACGTGCTGGGTACCGGGCCCGGCTTCACCGATCGGCTCTCCAGCACGCTGCGTGATCGGCAAGGGCTGGCCTACACCGTGCGGGCACAGATCGCGGCATCCGCCGCGGACCAGACCGGCGTCTTCCAAGGTTACATCGGCACCTTCCCGGAGAAGTTCACCTGGGTGCGCGACGGCTTCCTGAAGGAGATCCGCAAGATTCGCGATGAGGAACCAACCGCGCAGGAAGTTGACGACGCGAAGAAATACCTGACCGGCAGCCTCGCCTTCCGCACCGTCTCTTGTGATCAGGTCGCGGCTTTGCTGCTGTCGCTCGATCAGTACGGCCTGGGGCTCGACTATCTCGATGACTATCGAAAGAAGGTCGATGCCGTCACGCCCACCGATGTGCAGGCCGTGGCGAAGAAGTACCTCGACCCGGATCGGATGCACCTGATTGCCGTCGGCGCGATCGATGCCGAAGGCAACCCGCTCAAACCGAAGAAGAAGTGAGGGCCCGCCGATGAAAACCTTCACGCAGATCGTACTGCCGATCATCATCCTGGCCGGGGTGGTGTTCGGCATCACGTACATCAAGATCTTTTCCAGCAACCCGGGCGTCAGCACGGACGAAAACCGCAAGGCGATCACCACGGTTGATCCGTTGAAGTTCAACCTGATCGTCGGCCGGAAGGACCCGACGGAATGGCATCTGCGTTACTGGCGCAACGACTACGAGTTGGGCGAAGATGGCCACTACGACTTCTGGTTCCGCAACCAGCACGACCAGCCGGTCCGGCTGGCGTTCACGGGGGCTAACTGCCAGTGCGCGGCCGCCGAAGCGGCCGTGCTTCCGGCGGATGACTTCGCACGCTATCTGCGAACCTCCGGCGTGACGGCAATGCCCTTGCCCGGCATGCCGATCATCAGTGCGCTGAACACCGCGCAGCTTGCGAAATCAGTGGAATGGACAAAGCTCGAACAGGACGGCAAACGGCTGGAAGTGACCGTGCCCGCCGCGGGGCCGTTGGGGCCTCAGTGGGGCCTGTTAAGGCTTAACTGGCGTGCGAAGGATAAAGAAGGTGACCGCAAGCTCTCGGCCGACTTCATTGCGCAATTGCCGAACGCAACCGCGGCCAAGCTGCACTTCGAGGCCGTCTTCAACGTGGTGCCGCCGTTCGACGTCTTCGTTCCCTCGACGGCTTCGCGCAATCTGAAGCTCGGCGAGATGGGCCCCTCGTCCGTGGTCGGGCGTGAATTCATCATCTGGTCGCGCACCCGGCCGATCATGGATCTGAAGCTGACGCCGCGGGTCTCTCCGGAACAGCTTGCCTGCGTCGAAGTACTTCCCCCCGTGAAGCTGACTCCCGCCGAGCTGGCCGCATTCGCGGCGAAGATGCCCGACTCGATCGGCCTGGCCGGGGCATACCGCAGCAGTGTCATCGTCCACGAACGGCGGGAAAAGCTCGTGGA
>JBBQII010000473.1:0-3901 GCA_038324795.1 Gemmatales bacterium | reverse complement strand
TCTTGAGCGAACTGGTCTCGTCCAGGATGCGGACCGTGCCCACCGGATCGGCGACCATCCGTGCGACTCGCTCTCGCAAGGTTTGGGAAACGGCATCGGTCAGGCCATCGTGATCCCACAGACAGGCCTTGAGAAATTGTTGAAGACATCGCGCCGGCGTCCCGGCATACTTGGCCAAAGGCTCGGCCGTCTTCCTCGGCAAGTCCGTCAGCAGTCCGCGCGAATAATTGCGGAAGTGCCGAACAGTCTACGGGTCATTAAAGTAACGCTCGAATGGCCGCAAAAGGCAGTAAACGCCGGGCCCGCGGCCTCGACCTGATTTATCGTCATGGGTTCCCTTCCAGAGCAAGGAGGGTAATGTAGTTGGGTCAGCTGAAAGCTGGGCTGCGCTGTAGTGCTGAACGCACATGGCGGTCGCCAGCGGTGTGTCCCGACTGGTTGAGGAACCCCGCGGCCGATGCCCATCCTGTTCAACGAGGACGACCACTCCGAGTTCGACAACCCGGCGAACAACTTCGCCGCGGCGGTGAATGAATTCGCCTCGTGGGGGTACTTCGACTTCCGCATGAAGGGCGAGGGGTTTGATGCGGGCTACCAGAGCGTTCCGGTGAACTGGAAAACTAGTAGCGAGCGGAAGAAGGGGTTCTTCAAGCTGCTCAGCGAGATCGCGGGGGAGAAGCCGTGACGCTGTCCTGGACGGTGCCTGTCACCGGGGCGGCTCGAAAGATCGAGTATGCTTGAATTCGAACGGGGGGTTGCAATGAGACTAAGCGTTGTGTTGATGATCGCGGCGATGGCGGGCACGAACTTGCACGCGGCGGATCAAACGAAGCCGAACATCATCCTCATTATGGCCGACGATCTCGGCTGCATGGATGTCGGGGCGTTCAATCCGAAGACGTTTTACGAAACGCCGAATATCGACAGCTTGGCGAAGCGGGGAATGATGTTCACGCAAGCCTACGCGGCATGCTGCGTTTGCTCGCCAACCCGCGGCAGCATGATGACCGGCAAGTATCCGCCGCGGTTCGGCATCACCGATTACATCCCCGGTGCCCGGAATGCGAAGCTCAAGTCGGCCACCAATGCCAATCACCTGCCACTGGAGGAAGTCACCGTCGCTGAGGCACTGCGCGACAGTGGTTACGCGACCTTTTTCGCCGGCAAGTGGCACTTGGGCGGCGGGGAGTTTTACCCGGGGGCACAGGGTTTCCCCAAGGAACTCGACAACGGCCCCAAAGCCAACCCGCAATTCTGGTATCCCAAATCGGGCATCCCCGTTCCGGTCCCTGAGGACGATCCGAAGACGACCGACCGCATCGCCGACGAAGCGGTGAAATTCATCAGCGAAAACAAGGGGAAGCCATTCTTCGCGTACCTGCCGTTCCTAGCGGTGCACATTCCGATTGGGGCGCGGGCGGATCTCGTTGCCAAGTACACAAAAAAAGCCGAGGGTGCTCCCGCGGATTCGTGGGGGAGAGAGCGCGAGAGTAAATTGCGACTTGTGCAGAATAACGCCGCGTATGCCGCGATGCTCGAACAGTTTGATACCGCAATAGGTCGCGTTCTCGCCGCCGTGGACAAAAACGGCCTCACGGAGAAGACCGTTGTGGTCTTCACTTCTGATAACGGCGGGTTGGCGACCTCAGAAGGCTGGCCGACTTCGAACTTGCCGCTGCGTGCGGGCAAAGGTTGGCCGTACGAAGGCGGCGTCCGCGAACCGTTGATCGTCTGTGCCCCCGGCATCGCGAAAGCGGGCAGCCGTTGCGATGTCCCGGTGATGAGCACTGATTTTTACCCGACATTCCTGCAACTTGCGGGGCTCGAATTGAAACCGCAGCAACACCTCGACGGGGTGAGTATGTTGCCGTTGCTCCAGGGCGAGGCGAAACCGCGTGGCAAGCCGCTCTACTGGCACTATCCGCACTATGGTAATCAAGGCGGGGCACCGCAAGGTGTCATTCGCGATGGCGACTGGAAGCTCATCGAATGGTTCGAAGACGGCTCGCTCGAGCTTTACAAATTCCCGCAGGACATAGGCGAAGCGAACAACCTCGTGAAACAGAACCCTGAGAAGGTGAAGGAACTGCATGAGAAATTGATCGCCTGGCGCAAGGAAGTCGGCGCGTTGATGCCATTGCCGAACCCCGATTACAAGCCGGCCCCGAAGGCCAAGAATATCAGGTGACCATGATGCGTATTCTCTCCGCTCTTGCATTCTCACTCTGCGTGTTTGTCAGTCCGGTCGCGGCCGCCGGCCGTCCGAACATTCTTTTCGTCAACGTGGACGACCAGTCCCCATACGACTTCAAGTTCTACAACTCGAATTCACCGCTGCAATCGCCAACGATTGATCAACTCGCCGCTCAGGGCATGGTCTTCGATGCCGCGTATCACATGGGATCTTTTTCCGGGGCGGTCTGCACGCCGTCGCGGCACATGATCATGTGCGGGCGCACCGTCTGGCATCTGCCCCTCTCGCCGGGGGCCATGCAAAAGAATCTCTGCCCGCCAAATCTGGAGAAGAACACCCTGGCGGCGGTCTTCAACCGGGCCGGCTACAAGACGATGCGAACCAGCAAAACCGGGAACAGCTACGCGGCCGCCAACAAACAGTTCACGGTGCTGAAGGAAGCCAGCAAGCGGGGCGACACCGACGACACCGGCAGCGCCTGGCATGCCGAGCAGGTTCTCGACTATCTCAAGCAGCGAGAGGCGAACAAGGACAAGGAGCCGTTCCTGATTGACTTCGGGTTCTCGCACCCGCACGACACCCGCGACGGCAAGCCGGAATTGCTCGCCAAGTACGGGGCCGTGAACCACGTGGACAAGAAGACGGTTCCGCCGGTCAACCCGAAGGCCCCCGCGTTGCCGATCAGCTACCTTCCGGTGCACCCCTTCAATCACGGCAACATGACGGTGCGTGACGAAGTCGCCGTGAGTGGCGTCTGGGGGAATCGGGACGAGGGCACCATCCGCAACGAACTCGGCCGCGAATGCGCCTGCAGTGAGAACATCGACACCCAGATCGGCCGCGTCCTCGAAAGACTCCGGGCGATGGGCGAACTCGACAACACCTACATCATCTACACCGCTGATCATGGCATCGCGATCGGTCGCCACGGCCTGCAGGGAAAGCAGAATCTTTACGAACACACCTGGCGTGTGCCGCTGGTGGTGAAAGGCCCCGGCATCAAGCCCGGCTCCCGCGCGAAGGGAAACGTCTACCTCCTCGACCTGCTGGCGACAATGTGCGATCTGGCCGGCGTGAAGCCGCCGGACTCCAACGAAGGGATCAGCTACAAGCCGGTGCTGGAAGGCAAGGCGGACACCGTTCGCGACATGCTGTACGGCGTCTACACTGGCGGCGAAAAGCCCGGCATTCGCTGCGTCAGGAAAGGTGATTGGAAGCTCATCAAGTACGACGTGCAGAACGGAATAGTCCACGAAACGCAACTCTTCAATTTAGCCGACAACCCGAGTGAATTGCTCGAACAGCACCACGATCTCAAGGTGATCGCCTTGACGGGCAACAGGCCCGACAAGAATCAGGTCAACTTGGCAGGCGACCCGAAGTACGCAGACAAGCTCAAGGAAATGGAAGAATTGCTGCTGGCGGAGATGCGTCGATTGAACGACCCGTATCGCCTCTGGAGTCAGCCGAAAGACGACCTCCCGGTGCCCAAGAAATAACCGCGACCCCGGGTCGCCCTCAAATTTACTTCGTCCGTTTTTGCGTCCCCTGACTTGTAACCCCGAGTGTGCTCGATGTCCCGTACTCTCTCCATCGCTGCGATGCTCCTTGGCCCGTGCGTCGGCGTGGCGGCCGACCTGCCCAGGAAGCCGAACGTCATCTTCATCCTGTCCGACGATTCGGCGCAGGGGGACGTCGGCTGTTACG
>JBBQII010000472.1:0-3911 GCA_038324795.1 Gemmatales bacterium | reverse complement strand
AGAAACGCCTCCTTTTCCAGCCATTCGGCGACGGGCCATGCGAATCGGGGTGCCCAGTCGGGGAAGAACAGTTCGATGAACTCCCGAAAAAACGTCTGAAGTACAACTTTGAATCGCTGATCGCGATCTTCCACGATGGGCTCCTGTACGCGGATAGCGCTGGCAGTTACACTACATCAAGTAAGCAGCAACGCCCTCACTTCGGAGAGATCCCATGTCACCCGAACCGGCGGATCGACAGCAGGCCAAACTGCGTGAGTTCATGAGCCTGCTGCCGTTGACGATCGAACTGGCCGGTCTGCCGAAGGCCGAGCCGGGCAAGCAGTTTACCGACGGGCAAATGGAAGTCCGCGTCACGGTGATGCGCAACGCTTACAAGCTCGCCCGGCAGATGCTGATCGACATCTCGAAGCCGGCCGGGTGACTGACTTACCCGCTGCCGATGGCGATCGCCGTGGCGGTGGCGTAGGCGCGGCAGAACGACATCGTCAGCAGTACGCGCTGGATACCGCGGTCGTGGGCTTTTGCCTGCACGTTGCCTGTCATCGCGACGCGTGGCGGACTGCCCGGTTCCACCTGGATGGCCACTTCCCCCCAGGCATCCTTGTGGCCGCCGCTCAGGCCGATTGCCTTGACCACAGCTTCCTTGGCGGCCCAGCGCGCGGCAAAGTGTTCCGTACTTTGCCGGCGGGCCTGACAGAAGCTGATCTCCTCGGCCGAGAAGACGCGCAGCAGGAATAGCTCGCCATGCTCTTCGATCATGCGGCGGATGCGCAGGCATTCGACAATTTCAGTCCCGATTCCGACGATGTCCATCGCGGTACCCTCTAAAATCATCTTCAGCTTCGCCGAACCGGGTTTCAAGAACAACGCGGGATTGCCGACATGGATTCGTCCGAACAGGACCTGCTCGCGGACCTGACGCCCGCTCAACAGGAAGCCGTCACACACTTTGAAGGGCCGATGCTGATCCTCGCTGCCGCGGGCAGCGGCAAAACACGCGTGATCACGCGCCGGGTCGCCTGGCTGCTGCAACAGGGTGTGCGTGCCACCAGCATTCTGGCCATCACGTTCACGAACAAGGCAGCGGGCGAAATGCGCCAGCGCGTCGAGCAGCAGGTGCCCGGCAACCGCGTGATGATCCGAACTTTCCACAGCCTGGGAGCCACGCTGCTTCGGCAGTACGCCGATCGCTTCAACGTCGACCGGGACTTTACGATTTACGACGTCGACGACCGCAACAAACTGATCAAAAGCGCTCTGGAGATTGCCAACCTCGACGACACCAAGTTCACGCCTGACCGGATCGGCAGTGCAATCAGTAAAGCCAAGAACCAGTTGCTGACGCCTGACATCTATTCGAAGTATGCGGAAGACTACTTCACGCAGACCGTCGCGCAGATCTATCCGATCTATCAGAAGAAGCTGCGCGATGCCAATGCGATGGACTTCGACGACCTGCTGTTTCTGCCTGCGTTCGCATTGGGAACCAACGCCGAGTTGCGGGCGGAACTCGATGCCCGCTTCCGGTTCGTGCTGGTGGATGAGTATCAGGATACCAACCAGGCCCAGTACGAGATCGCCAAGCGGCTGTGCATCGACCAGCGCAACCTGTGCGTCGTCGGGGACCCCGATCAGTCGATCTACCGCTGGCGCGGTTCGGACATTCGCAACATCCTCGACTTCGAACGCGACTTCCCCGACGCGAAAGTCGTGCTGCTGGGTAAGAACTACCGCAGCACCGGAGCAATCCTGCATGCGGCCGGGCGTCTCATCGAGCACAACAAGCAGCGCAAAAAGAAGCCACTGACGACCGACAACCCGCCCGGCGAACCGGTACGCATTCTGACCTACGACAACGGGCTTGAAGAGGCCGACCAGATCGTCGCGCGCATCAAAAAGGCCGTGGCCGACAAGCGGTTCGCCTACCGCGAGGCGGCCGTCTTCGTGCGCATCAACGCGCTGACACGCACGCTCGAGTCGGCCTTCGTCAAACACGGCGTGCCGTTCCAGATCGTGCGAGGGCTGGCGTTCTTCGACCGCAAAGAGAACAAGGACGTCATCGCTTATCTGCGCCTGATGATGAACCCGTCCGACAATCTGTCGTTCCTGCGCGCTGTCGGAGAGCCGGCACGCGGAGTAGGCAAGGTGTCGCTGCAGCATCTGCAATCGTTCGCGGACGAGCATGAGATGAGTCTCTCTGCCGCGTGCGAACGGCTCGCACACATTCCGGCCATCAAAGGCAAGGCGGCTGCAGGGCTGCGCGACTTCCAGAAAGTGATGACGAAGCTGCGCTCGATGAAGGAGGAGTCGCCCGACAAGATCATCAAATCCGTGATCGGCGAGAGCGGCTACCGCGACATGCTCAGTGCCGGCGAAGATGAAGACATGGAGCGGCTGGCGAATATCGAGGAACTGATCTCGGCCGCGCATCAGTTCTCGGAACAAAGCCCGGCCGCGACACTGACCGACTTTCTGGAACAGATCGCGCTGGCCAGCGATGTCGACTCGTGGGATGAACAGCAGGATCATGTGTCGGTGATGACGCTGCACGCGGCCAAGGGGCTCGAGTTTCCGATGGTGTTCGTGATGGCCGTGGAAGAAGGTTTGCTGCCCCACGAACGCAGCCTGCGCGACAGCAAGGCCACGGAAGAGAAGGAAGAAGAACGCCGGCTGTTGTTCGTGGGCATGACGCGTGCAATGCGGGAGTTGTATCTGACACATGCCCGCATGCGTGAGTTCCGCGGGCAGACGCTGTACGCGATTCCCAGTGAATTCCTGGCTGAACTGCCGGAGGATGGCGTCGAACACATCGTTGAATCCCGGCACGCGGGGCGTACGATGTCGCACGACATGTTCCGGGGCGGCACCCCGGCTGCAAATGCCGCCTGGAACGAAACTGGCGTGCCGACGCGCGGGCCTGTCGTTTCGCCCGGGATGACGGGCGGCAGTGTCGGTGGTGACTTTGCCGCCGGCCAGGTGGTGCAGCACGAAAGCTACGGCCTCGGCCAGATTCTGGATGTCAGCGGCTATGGCGCGTTGCGCCGGGTGAAGATCCGCTTCATCACCTTTGGCGAAAAGACCTTCGTGGCGGACAAGGTCAAGTTGAAGGTCGTGCCTAAAAAACCTAGTTAAACAGCACGTTGATGCGTGCCTCCCCGTTACTCGCCGTCGGAACTCCCTCCATGTTTACTCTCAGTGCATTCGCGGATGAAATTTCTCCCGAGCCGGCCGAACAGATCGCCGTGCTGAAGGCCTGCGGCATCCGCCACATCGAGTTCCGCTCGATCCACAAGACCAACGTGCTGGCCTTGACGGATGCCCAGATCGCCGAATTCAAGGCACTTCTCGACCAGGAAGGATTCAAGCTCAGCGCCATCGGTTCGCCGATCGGCAAGATTCGCATCGACGAAGCGTTTGAGCCGCATCTCGAGAAGTTCCGCCGGGCGATCTATCTGGCCAAACTGTTCGGCACACCGAACATCCGCATCTTCAGCTACTACCCTCCGGTCCTTTTCGACGGGGAATGGGACGACCACCGTGAAGAGGTGATCAGGCGGATGAAGGCGAAGGCAGCCATCGCCGAGAAAATGGGCGTGATGTTGTTCCACGAGAACGAGCATCGCATCTACGGCGATTCACCGGAGCGAGTGGCCGATCTGTTCGCTTCGGTGCCAAGCCCGAATCTCAAGGCGGCGTACGATCCGGCCAACTTCGTCTTCTGCGGCCTCGACCCGCTGAAGGGTTGGGAAGTCAGCAAGCCGCACCTCGCGCACCTGCACATCAAGGATTGGAAGAAAGGCGAAGATCGCGGCAGCATCCCCGGCGAGGGCGAAGGGCAGATCCCCACGATCATCGCGGATGCAGTGAAGATGGGGTACAACGGCTTCGCCACCATGGAACCGCACCTG
>JBBQII010000471.1:0-3916 GCA_038324795.1 Gemmatales bacterium | reverse complement strand
CGCTCTGCAAGCAGAAGTGCCCCGACGAGATTCGTACTCGCCAGGTCACCTGCTACCAGACTGTCTGCGAGCAGGTTGCATGCACGACGATGGTGAAGAAGACCGTCTGCGAACAGGTCCCGGTCACCGTCTGCAAGAAGGTGCCCTACACCGTGACCAAGCAGGTGCCCGTCCAGGTCACCCGCATGGTGAAGGAAAACCACGTTCAGAAGGTGCCGTACACCGTCACGAAGAACGTGAGCGAAGTGGTCAAGAAGATGGTGCCGTACACCGTGAACCGCGTGGTTCTCGGGGCCTACGTTCCGGCGGCTGATGCCGCGGGTTGCGGTGGCAAGCCGGCCGACGCCAACGGCATCTGCAATGGTTGCCCGAACGCCGGCTCGCTGGCGAGCGGTCAGGACAACCCCGGCCCCGGCCTGGTGTTTGTCGAAGGCGCTGTAGTCAACACCGTGCAGACCTACACGACGACCCGCATGGTCGCCGAGCAGCAGACCCGCATGGTGCCCTACACTGTGACCAAGACGGTTCCGCAGACGATCGAGAAGAAAGTCCCCTACACCGTCGTCAAGATGGTGCCGACGACGATCGAGAAGATGGTTCCGGTCACCACGACGAAGATGGTGAAGGAAGACGTGGTCACGATGGTGCCGACCAAGGTCTGCACGATCAAGCAGGAAGTTGTCTGCAAGCAGGTTCCGTTCACGGTCTGCAAGCAGGTTCCTTACACGGTCTGCGTGAAGGTTCCTTACTGTGTGACCGAAATGGTTCCGACCTGCGTGAAGAAGTGCGTGGCGGTGAACGAGGAATACACGGTGTGCGTCAAGAAGCCCCGTTATGTTCCGTGCGAACCGGCCCCGGCTTGCGAAACGCCTTGCAAGGCCGCCCCGGCCTGTGGCTCGCCTTGTGCGAAGGCCGCTTGCGGTGCAGCCCCGGCCGCTTGTGCACCGGCTTGCAGCGACAGCTGCGACCCGTGCGCCAAGAGCCATGGCGGTTTCTTCAAGAAGCTGTTCAGCAAGCGTCTCTGTTGCTCGTCTCCTTGTGATACGGGCTGCGGTTCGGCTTGCTCGACCGACGCTTGTGCTCCGGCCGCCGCCGCCCCGGCTCCCGAAGTGAAGATCGAAGAGAAGGCCAAGGAACTGCCGAAGGGCAAGTAATGATGTCCCCCCTCGCCGATCCTCCAATCGGCGAACACACCTGAACACGGGCGGTCTCGATTCGCAAGAGTCGAGGCCGCCCGGTTCATTTTCGTATCATGCAACACACAAGGAGCTCACTCTTCCCGCTTGCCTTTGAGAGGCTTCAACATGCTGTACCCCGAACTTGATTCGCCCCAATTGCTCGTCGATCTCGATGCGATCGACCGCAACACGACACTGATGTTCGCCGCCGGGAAGAAGTACGGCGTCAACGTCCGTGTTCATTTCAAATCCCTCAAATGCACCGGCCTGGCCCGGTACGTCGCCAACCGCGGGTCCGGCGGCTTTCTTTGTGCGAAGCTCAACGAAGCGGAAGCCCTTGTCGAAGCGGGCCTCACGGATGTGCTGATCGCCAACCAGATTGTCGGACCGATCAAACTGAACCGCCTCGCATCACTTGCGAAGTGCGCTTCGCTGCGCGTCTGTGTGGATGACGCGGACAACATTCGTGAATTGGCCGCGGCTTGCGATGTAGCCAACAGCGTCCTGGGAGTCCTCGTCGAAGTCGACGTCGGCATGCATCGCTGCGGTGTTGCACCCGGTGCCCCGGTGCTCGCGCTCGCGCGCGAAATCATGAAACATCCGTCACTGCGCTTCGATGGCCTTCAGGGCTACGACGGACACCTGCAATACGTGCCCGACATTGCCGAGCGCGAACGCCGTTGCCGCGAAGGCCTGCAGGCGTTCGTCGGTTGTCGCACCGTGCTGGAAAAGGAAGGAATCCCGGTGAAGGTAATTACCGGCGGCGGCACCGGCACGTGGGAGTTCGTCGCGTCGACGCCGGGTATCACTGAGATTCAGCCGGGGTCGTTCGTGCTGATGGATGCCGTCTATACCACGCTGCGGCCTGAGTTCCCGCCGACGCAGTCGATCCTCGCGACCGTGGTCAGCCGTCGCCCAGGCCAGTACGTACTCGATGCCGGCAGCAAAGCAATCTCTAAGGACTTCGGCATGCCGACCGTCAAGCAACGGCCGAACGACAAAGTGCTGAAACTCGCGGAAGAGCACACGATTGTCGAAACCGCGGTCGATGACTTGAAGGTAGGCGAACGCGTGGAAGTTTTCTCAGGTCATTGCTGCGCTACGATGAACCTTCACCGCATATGTATCGCCACGCGCGGCGGCAATGTCGAAGCCCGCTGGCCGATCGAAGCAAGCGGGCGTTACGATTGAATCACTTCTTGTTGAACGTCATCGACGTACCGTCCGAATCGATCATCGTCAGCTGGTTGCCGTCGATTTTCACCATCTGCATATGCGTTTTCGACCCGGCCAGCGGTTCATCCAGGTTCAGCGTGACGAAGTCGCCCATACCCAGCGAGTAAGTTCCCTTGTGGGTAATGTCCGCCGCGGTGGCCGGGTTCTCGATGCGGTAGATCATCCGCCCGTCGCCGCCGAACGACAACTGCAGCATATCGGGAGGCACTTCGACGCCCTTCACCGTACATGCGATGGAGGTCCAACGTGTAGCTTCGATCTTACCTTCGTTGTTGGACTTGCAGCCGACCAGACAGAAGAGCGCGGTGACAACGGCAAGGCGCGACACGGAACGCATGACAGTGATCCTGAACGGGGTGGAAGTTTGCGAGCGGCGAATTACGTTCTGACAAGTTCATTGTTCAGGTTCCAATCGTTGTCAAACGAATCACCGAAGATTCATCAACGAGTCGATTCGCGCCGCAAAAAAACTGACGCGGCGACCCGCCATGGCTTCTGAAACGTACTCGAATTGCGTCGATTCCGCCGGCGCGGTAAAAGTGTACTAGGTTCAATGAACCCCTGTTTCCGGATGCCGACCTCCCCTCCCGGAGAGCTGACCGTGCTTGTCCCCGTCGATTCCCCACATGTCCTGGCCATTGGTGCCCACCCCGATGACATCGAAATCGGTGCAGGCGGCTTCGTGCATCGGCTGATCCAGGAACATAACGCCGTCGTGAGTTTTCTGATCCTGACGGAAGGAATTCAGCATCCCAAGGAAGGCAAGTTCTACGAGCCTTCCGTGCGCCGCAAGGAATCAGTGCTGGCGGCTCAGCATTTGGGTGTGCCGGCCGCCAATGTCGAAGTGCTGCAGTTCCCCGATTGCGGGCTGCATGAAGTCGGCCACCAGCTGATCCGTTCGATCGAAAGCCAGGTTTACGGCCGACCACACCCATTCGATGTGATCCTGTCGCATTCGGGCGACGACACGCACGCCGACCATCGCGAAGCGCATGAGGCCACAATCTCGGCCCTGCGCAACTACATGGGCACCGTACTGCTCTACCAGAGCCCATCAACGAAGCCGAATTCGTTCCACCCGACGCTATTCGTGAACCTCCCCGAAGATGCGATCCGCCAGAAGGATCGAGCGCTGCAGGCACACGTCAGCCAGCAGAACAAGGAGTTCATGAAGATCGCCCGCACCGTCGGCCTGGCCACCAGCTGGGCGCTGTTCCACCACCTCACCGGCAAATACTGCGAAGCGTTCGAAATCTACAAGTGGTTCTGGATGTGAACGTGAAAAGCCCTGTGTTGAGGCTGCCGAACCCCCCGGGGTTTCGCGGCCAGTGTCACCGGATTTCCAGATCGAACGTCGGCTTGCCCAAACGATCGGTTCCGGATGTGAGCCGGAATTCCTTATCAAACAGAGGTGAACGCATCCAGCCCTCGGCATCTGCCGCGGTGGCAACGTATGCGGCTTCGCCTCGCTGAAAGATTCGGAACTTGATCGTCGAGCCCCG
>JBBQII010000470.1:0-3926 GCA_038324795.1 Gemmatales bacterium | reverse complement strand
GGTACACGAACTACCCGGACAACGTCGTGTACGAGTTCGTCCGCCTCTCGGCCGAGGCCGGGATGGACGTGTTCCGCATCTTCGACGCGAACAACTGGCTGCCGAACATCAAACTCGGGATCGACGCCGTCCTGAAGACGGACGCGATCTGCGAGGCGGCCGTGTGCTACACCGGCGACATCCTCGACCCGAAGCGCACGAAGTACGACCTGAAGTACTACGTGAAGCTGGCCAAGGAACTGGAAAAGCTGGGCACGCATATCCTCGCTATCAAGGACATGGCAGGCCTGTTGAAGCCGTACGCGGCGAAGAAGCTGGTGAAGGCCCTGCGCGAAGAGGTCGGCCTGCCGATCCATTTCCACACGCACGACACTGCCGGCGGACAGCTTGCCTCTTACCTGATGGCCGCGGAAGAAGGAGTCGATATCGTCGATTGCGCGTTCTCGTCCATGGCCGGGTTGACCGCCCAACCGAGCTTGAACGCACTGGTCGAATCCATGCGATTCGGCGAACGCGACCCGGGTTTCGATTTCAACGAACTCCAGAAGACGTCCGAGTATTGGGAAGAAGTCCGCAAGTTTTACGCCCCGTTCGAGACAGGTCAAAAGGCTGCCAGCAGCGAAGTCTACCTGCACGAGATGCCCGGCGGTCAGTACGCGAACCTGTACCAGCAGGCGATCTCGCTGGGCGTGGGCGATCGCTGGCACGAAGTGGGACGCACCTACGCCGCGGTCAATCAAATGTTCGGCGACATTGTCAAAGTGACGCCGTCATCGAAGGTTGTCGGCGACATGGCGCTGTTCATGCTGGCCAACAACCTCACCCCTGAGATGGTTGTCGACCCGGCCCGCGAACTGGCGTTCCCCGAATCGGTGGTCGAGTTCTTTGAAGGCCGACTGGGGCAGCCGCCGGGCGGCTTCCCCGCCGCACTGCAGAAGAAGATTCTGCGCGGCCGTACGCCGATCACTGATCGGCCCGGGGCGTTGCTGAAACCAGTTGACTTTGCCGCTGCCAAGACCGAAGCGGAAAAGAAGATCGGTCGACCTTTGAACGATCAGGAAGTTGTCACTTACCTGTTGTACCCGCGTGTATTCGCCGACTTCGCGGAGCATCGCCGCATGTACTCGGAAACGAGTGTGCTGCCGACGGACGTCTATTTCTTCGGGATGCAGCCGGCGGAAGAAGTCAGCGTCGACATCGAGCCGGGCAAGACGCTGATCATCAAGTTCCTCACTGTAGGCGATGCCGACGACAGCGGCCGACGGCTGGTCTTCTTCGAACTCAACGGCCAGCCGCGCGAAGTGCTGGTGCTGGACAAGGCGTTGGCCGGGCAGGGGACGGTGAAGGCAAGGCCCAAGGCCGAGGCCGGCAACCCACTGCATGTGGCAGCCCCGATGCCGGGAGCCGTGGTCGCGGTTGCGGTCGCTGTCGGCGAGCAGGTGACCGTGGGACAGAAACTGCTGACTCTGGAAGCGATGAAGATGGAAACCACGCTGTACGCCGAGCGTGCCGGCCGGATTGCCGAGGTCCTCACACGCGCCGGCACGCAGGTGGAAGGCAGCGATTTGCTGATCCGTTACGAGGCGTGAACCACTTGACTTCCCGGTGAAATGAAAGAGAGTGCAATAAACGGAGGGTGACCCGTGCTGACCTATCACTCTGCGTACAAACATGAAGATTCGATCGTTCTCGGCGAAGTGATCGATTTCCCGGGGACAGTATCCTTCGGGCATTCGCTCGACGATGCTCGAATCAATCTCGCCATGCGTTGAGGGACATGGCGGAAACCAACCTTTTTCAAGGTGAGTCGTTACCGCTTCCCGACGATCTTGCCGACGATCCCACTGCGGATGTGAACGAACCGATCTACCTCGTTGAGAAATTACCAAGCCGATGGTACGCGTGATCTGCAAACAACTGGACGTTCCGCAACCTTGAAAGGCCGACTACGATGTTCGGATATACGAGATTCATCGCGATCGTCTGTTTCGTCGCGTTGACGGCCATGGCACGGCCTCAGTCTGGTGAAAAGGCCTTGATCACCTCCGTCGCCGGCACCGGTGAAGCTGGCTATACCGGTGACGCCGGCCCAGCGATGAAAGCGAAGATCTCCAATCCGTTCGATGTCTGTCTCGATTCCGAGGGGAACCTCTACTTCTCTGAATCGGGCAATCATGTCATCCGCAGAGTCGATGCGAAGACGGGCGTCATCAGCACTTACGCGGGCACAGGCAAAAAGGGCTTCGCCGGCGATGGCGGCCTTGCGACGCAGGCGCAATTGAACGACCCATATGGCATCGAAGTCGATGCCGATGGCAATCTCTACATCGTTGATCGGCTCAACTACTGCATCCGCAAGGTGGCGAAGGACGGCAAGGTGTCGACCGTTGCCGGCACCGGCGGCAAATCGGGCTACATGGGTGACGGCGGCCCCGCAGCGCAGGCGGGTTTCAAGGAACCCAACGGCCTTTGCCTTGACCACAAGGGCAAGTTGTACATCGCCGATGTGGCCGACCAGCGCGTGCGCGTGGTCGATCTCGCATCGGGGAAGATCGATACGTTCGCCGGCAACGGCAAGAAGGTGCAGGCGGGCGACGGCGGTCCGGTAAAGGATGCGTCGCTGATGGGGCCCCGTGCCGTCGCCATCGGGCCGGACGGGAACCTGTACATCTGCGAGCGAGAAGGCAACGCCATCCGCCGGGTGGATGTGAAGAAGGGGACGATCGAACGCGTGGCCGGCACCGGCAAGAAGGGTTACAGCGGCGACGGTGGTGCGGCGCTCGAAGCAACGTTCAACGGGCCGAAGGAACTGGACATCGACAAGGAAGGCAACATCTACGTCGTCGATACCGAGAACCAGGCCATCCGCCGGATCGATGCCAAATCACGCAAGATTTCAACCGTGGCCGGCACCGGCAAACTCGGCAGCACCGGCGATGGCGGCCCGGCTGTGAATGCCACCTTGGGAAGACCACACGGCGTAACCGTCGGTCCCAAGTGAGAAGTCTACATCGGCGATACGTTGAGCCATCGGATTCGGGTGGTGAAGTAGCGCCTGTTTAGCGGCGAGCCCAACGGGCTCGCCGATCAGCGTAACAGTGCCGGCAGCTTCGGGAACATTCCCTCCGCCGTGATCGTCACTCCTTCAGCAATCGACTTCTTCTCCGGCGAATCGGCCGGGCTCAGTGTCGGATCGGTGTTCACAACATCAAATCCAAAGTGGGCGTAGCGTGGCTTTGTCCACGTCAGCCGCCATTCCTTTGTGCCCTTCATCAGCGGCAGGTCGACCGTCATGCGGTCGCCGTGACGGAATGTCAGTCTGCCATCACCGATCAACAGATAGCGATAGTTTGATTCTTTGGCCGACGGCTGTGTCTTGTTCTGATCAAGCCGAAAGCGCAGTGTGGCGGTTTCGGTTCCATCCACCTTCACATTCAGTGTGTCGCCGGGGGTAAATGCTCCCTGGGGCAGGTCACGCGGGATGCTGACCGTCAGTGCGGTTGGGGCGATGGCGAATAACTTTTGATCGACGAACGACGACAATTCGCTGACCGGGCCAGGCGACTTCGGATCGAGGATGTGGGCGAACAGGTCGATAAGTTCACGCCATTCCTGCACCGCCGGTGCTTTCAGTTGTTCGGCCACGGCCGTCCAGTCCGCCGCGGTGTCTTCTCCAACCGGGTGCTTCAGCGGGCCAAGTAAAATCCGCCGACTGTCGGCCAGCAGTTGCTCGTACGACTTCCGCACCCGCTTGCGAAGTTCCGCCTGCAGGGCATCGGGGACTTCGCTCAGGCTCCAAGTCTTGTAGTCGGGGAAGCGCACCTTCAGTGTGTCGAGGCGGGTGGCGGCATACGTGTTTAAGCTGGCTTCCGGCGGGATCGGGTTGATCAGCAGTACCGCGTCAGGCCCGGGCGGGTCGCGCAGCA
>JBBQII010000469.1:0-3928 GCA_038324795.1 Gemmatales bacterium | reverse complement strand
AGCATGAAGGCAACCGCGCCCTGCGCGTCGGCAACTGGAAGATCGTGGCGTCCGGCAAACAGGCACCGTGGGAGCTGTACGACCTGACCGATGATCGATCAGAATCGAAGAACCTGGCCGAGGCACAGCCGGCCAAGGTGCGCGAACTGGCCGAACGCTGGACGAAACAATCGGAAGCGATCGGTAAGCTGGCGACCGAGTCGAAGTAACGATTTTCGCCTACAATGCCTGCATGTGGCCAGATGCGGATCGAACCAGGGAAATGCTCGACGACGCCCGCGCCGGTGGCGATGCGGCCGTGGAACGCCTGCTCGGCGAGTTTCGCGAGCCGTTGCGCCGTGTCATCGGCCTGCGGCTCGACCCGGTGCTGGCCCGTCGCGTCGATGCCAGCGACATCGTTCAGGATGTTCTGCTCGAAGCCAATCAGCGGCTGACGGAGTACCTGCGTACGCCGGGAATGCCGTTTCATCTCTGGCTGCGGCATCTCGCGCAGGATCGCATCATCGACACCCACCGCCGGCATCGGCAGGCACAGCGACGCAGCATCGACAAGGAGCAGCCGCTGCAGCGCCCCGCCTGGGCGGATGAATCATCAATTCAATTGGCCGCCCAGCTCGTCGACGGTGAAGAGACGCCTGCGTCGGCTGCAATTCACCACGAACTGCAGCGCCGGCTCGAAGCCGCCATGCAGGAGTTGGCCGACGACGATCGCGACATCATTCTGATGCGGCACCACGAGCAACTTTCGAATCAGGATGTCGCCGCATCGCTGGGCCTGACTGAAGCGGCCGCTTCGATGCGCTACCTCCGAGCGCTCAGGAAGCTGCGTGCCGTGCTCGTGCCTGATGAAGGGGCGTCGTCTTGAACGGCGGCGTCCCCCGGTCATCGCCTGCGGAATTTCGATAATAACCGTGCGCATGTGCCATCGTGCGGGCATTCATCCCCGTTGCCGCCCACCGCAGGAGTTGCCGGATGACGATGGCTGTCTGGGATACGACCATCGGGGCGATCAAACGCCTTGCGTGTTGTCGCCGACTCGAGGAGTCGAGCGATCGCGATTTGCTGCAATCGTTCGCCTCAATGCACGACGAGGCTGCGTTCGCGGAAATCGTCCGCCGGCACGGGCCTCTCGTCGATGGCGTCTGTCGGCGTGTACTACGCGGATCGGCGGACGTCGATGACGCATTCCAGGCGACGTTTCTGATCCTGACCCGCAAGGCCGGCTCGATTTCATGGCACTCGACCGTTGGTCCCTGGCTGCACGCTACGGCGCTGCGCGTCGCGATGAAAGTTCGCGGCCGAAAGGCACGTCTGGCGTGTCGCGAGAGATCGTTGACGGTTGATACCCAGGCAATCGAGATAGAAATGAACGAAGAACTGAACGAGACCATCGACGCGGAAATCTGCCGGTTGCCGGGTAGGTATGCCTCGATTGTGTCGTTATGTTGTCTTCAGGAACGCACCACCGAAGAGGCGGCCCGCGAACTGGGCATCAGCGAAGGGGCCGCTCGTGCACGGCTTTATCGCGGCCGGGCGCTGCTCCGCAAGCGGCTCGGCGAGCGGGGCATCGCCGTTCCGGCTGTGATTGTGTTCGCGGCGTCGGCGTCGGTCTCTTCGGCGAAGGCGAACAACGTGGCCCGCCAGGCACTCGCGTTTTTTCAGCAGGGCGGCAACTCAGCTGATCCATCCACCATCATCGCTCGGGAGGTTCTGAATTCAATGTACTGGAACAACGTGAAACTCTGCGCCGGCATGTCCGTTTGTCTTGTGATGGCTGCCGTGGGAGTGACGATGCTGGCGGCCGGCGGCCCCGCGCAGCGGCCGCCCGCGGATCGCCAGTTGGTTCGACATCTCGACGAAGAAGAGGGTGAAAAACCGGAAAAGCCTGTAATAGAAGGGGCCATCGCGAGCTACAGCGAAACGGACCGTGTGCTCGTCGTTCGCACTGAATTCGACGACGTCGAGAAAGATGTTTCTTTGGTGCTCGATCCGAAGGCAACGCTGACTTTCGGCGGGAAACCTGTGAGCACGGCTCAGATTAAACCGGGGATGGTCGCTCGAGCGGAACTGACCCCGAACCGCGAACGAATTACCAGCATGACCGTCGCCTGGCCCAGTATCAATTCCAAGGTGACCGCGATCGACGCATCGGCCAGGACAGTAGCCATCGCCGACGAGGACGATGAAGATAAAGAATCGACCCGAAGTCTGACGCTGGAAACGGATGTGGCCGTCCGCCTCGACCAGTTTGAAGCCGGGTTGGACGACATCCAGCCGGGACAGACCTGCAAGTTCAAGTGGAATATCGACAAGTCGCGGATTCAGGCCGTGGACGTGGCGGGCCAGCGGGGCTTCCCGATCGGCCGGGTCGCTTCCGCCGATGGAGAAAAGAGACTGCTGGTGGTCACGTTCGAAATCGGCGGTGACGACGGCGATGAACGCAAGGTCGATCTGGCATTCGATGTCGCGAAGACCGCTCCGGTCAAGCTGACAGGTAAGCTTTCATCTTTGTCCGAGCTGAAGACCGGCATGCGGGTGCGGTTGGGGTTGAACGCCGACCGCCGAACCGTCGAACGGGTCTGGGCCGCGATTCCGCCGACGGAGAAGGAAGACGATTGACGCGCGTGAAGAATGTAGCCGGGGTGCTCCCCCACTCATCGCCCGATACAATTTCACAATGAGGCGCGACGCTGATCAGGTACCTGAATCGATCGACCATGCACCGGCATGTGTCGATCATTCCGCCCTACCGATCATTGCCGTGGCCGCCGCCCCCCGCTTCATGGAAACGCCCGACTCGGCCATCCCGCACATCGGTCGCGTCGAAGTCTTCATCGACGATGTCACCTTCCAGATTGATCGCCCCACCGATGCCGACAGGCTGCTCGACGATCCGACCATCCGTGATGCCAACGTGGCTGATGACTACATGCCCTACTGGGCCGACATCTGGCCCGCCGCCCGGATGATGGCCAAGGTGGTCCTTCGCGAAGACTGGTCGAAGCGGCTCGCGGATGGCCCGGTGCAAGTGCTGGAACTCGGCTGCGGCCTGGGCGTGGCCGGGCTGGCGGCACTGCATCGCGGGCTGGACGTCATCTTCACCGACTACGATATCACCGCAATCCGCTTCGCGGAGCGAAATGCGAAGCTCAACGGCTTCACCCGCTTCCGCACGATGCCGCTCGACTGGCGCTGTCCGCCGGACGACCTCAAAGTGCCTGTCATTCTCGCGGCCGATTTGACGTACGAGCTTCGGAATATCGATCCACTGCTGGCCCTCATTCGCAAGATGCTGCTCCCCGGTGGCGTCTGTCTGCTCACTGACCCGGACCGCACCCCCGCCCCGTTTTTACGGCAGCGGCTGGACGAGATGCAGTTCCGCTATTCCACCCAGTTTGTGCGAGCGGGCGAGCCGGGTGGGCATCGCCCGAAGGGAACGCTGTATCGCCTCAGTGTGGATTGAGAACCATAACTGACGAAAACGAAAGAGTTTGGCGTTCAGCTGAAGGTGGTTTTCATCTCCGTAAATGATTCTCGCCTCACGCCGCCGGATAGTTGGAATCACTTCGGGCGGTTCCGAACAAATCGACCTTTCCCGTTTCCGGATGCCCGGGTAAAGGAGCGGCCGTTCGGGAAGGAACATGCTTTCCGAATCGACAGACAAACACATGGGCCAAGGATTGGCCCATTACGCTGACGCCGGATACGGTGTCGGCCATACGACTCACGGAAGAGGCATTTCATGCGGCGATCGTTCGTCGGCGCGTTGGCGCTGATGGTCTGCGCTTCGTTCAGCCATGCGCAGGCCCCGGTTCGGCTCGATCTGGTCAATTACCAGCAGCTGGGTGAAGAGATCCACAAGCTGCACGGCAAGGTGATCCTCGTCGATTTCTGGGCCGACTTCTGCAGGCCGTGCAAGGAAAAGTTC
>JBBQII010000468.1:0-3931 GCA_038324795.1 Gemmatales bacterium | reverse complement strand
AACGTCACGCCGTCTCGGTCATCTTCTTCCGGGCGCTGATCGCTTTCTCAAGTCGGGCGATATGCTCTTCGGCGAGGCGGATGCGTTCTTCCGCGGCGGCGAGGTGCCTGCGCAGTTCTTCGTTCTGCTTTGTCACGCGTTCGAATGCCGGCAGGGCGCGGCTGAGTTGCCAGTGGTCGCGTTCCGATTGTGTCTTTGCCAGGTGTAGTTCGACACGCAGCTTCTCCTGATCGGCAGGGAGCATCGGCACGGTCCAGTCGACCGCCAGCAGTTCGGTGGCTTCCGAGGAACTGCCCGGAGCGTGATCCGGCTCGGCCCGGGGGATACGGCGCTGCATGATGATCATGACGATGAGCAGCAGCCAGCCGGCGACGCCGGCCGCCATCAGCGTGAAACGCAAAATCGGGTGGAAGCTGTCGAACAGCGTTAAAAGTTCGGTCATGGCTGGGCCAACGCAACGGGGAGACGGACCGATGAAGTGGCGAGTGGCACTTTCGTCGGTCCGATTTGTCTGGTATCGTGTTCCATGTTACAGCATCCTGCCCGCCGATACTTCCACTTTTTTGGAGTGATTCCCGCCAATGATCTGCCAAAGTGTTTTCCTCGTCCTGTCCATGGTTCTCCCCGCGGCCGACACCGAGGCGGCCGGCTTTGACTGGCCGCAATGGCGTGGCCCGCAGCGCGACGGCGTCTCGCGCGAGACCGGTCTGCTGAAGAAATGGCCCGCTGACGGTCCGCCGATCGCCTGGAAGGCGACCGGGCTGGGCGGCAGCTACTGCACGCCCTCCGTGGCCGGGGGCAAGGTGTTCGGCATGGGCTACGTAAACGATGAAGAAGTCATCTGGGCCGTCAGCGAGAAAGACGGATCCCAATTGTGGATGAAGAAGGTGGCCACGAAAGCCGGCAAGTTCGGGCACAACACCGGTTCGCGCTCAACGCCAACGGTCGACGGCGATCGCGTTTACGCGGTCGGCATCAATGGCGATCTGATCTGCGTCAAGGCGGCCGACGGCGAAACCGTCTGGACGAAGAACTATGCGAAAGACTTCAGCGGCAAGATGATGTCCGGCTGGGGGTACAGTGAATCGGTGCTGATCGATGGCGACAAGGTCATCTGCACACCGGGGGCGGACAAGTCCGCGATTGTCGCGCTGGACAAAAAGACCGGGGCTACCATCTGGCAGTCCGAAGTGGCGGGTGCCGGCGGGGCAGGGTACTCCTCCATCGTGAAGGCTCAGCTGGGCAAGGTGAAGATGTACGTCACGCTGCTGGGCAAGACGGCAGGGTGCGTTGCCGTGAATGCGGACAACGGCAAGCTGCTGTGGAAGTACGCGAAGGTGGGCAACGGCACCGCCAACATTCCGACCGTGGTGGTCAAGGACGACACGGTCTTCTGCTCGACGGGGTACGGCACGGGGACGGCTGTTCTCAAGATGTCGCCGGACGGCACTGATGGCGTGAAAATCGATGAGATCGTGTTTCACCCGGGCAAGACGCTGCAGAACCATCATGGCGGCATGGTGCTGATCGGCGATCATGTCTACATGGGGCATGCCCACAACAACGGCTTCCCGACATGCGTGGAGTTCAAGACCGGCAAGATCGTCTGGCAGGAAGATCGCGGACCGGGCACCGGCTCGGCGGCATTTTCCGCGGCCGACGGTATGCTCTACGTACGCTACGAGAACGGACTGATGGCCCTGATCGAAGCGAACCCGGAGGAATACAAGCTGATCAGCACGTTCCGCATCCCGAACCACAGCACGCTGAAAAGCTGGCCGCACCCGGTCATCGCCAACGGCAAACTGTACATCCGCGATCAGGATCAGTTGATCTGCTTCGACGTGAAGGCAAAGTAGGCACGTTGCTGAACGTCGTGTTGCATATGCGATCGGCCGTCTTGTCCCCTCTCTTCCGCTTCGGGGGAGAGGGTTAGGGTGAGGGGGTTAGACTTGCGTAACGAGAGATCCTGTCCCCTCACCCCGGCCCTCTCCCCTGAAGCGGGGGAGAGGAGGTAAGAAAGGTACTCTCTACCTGACCATCAGTAACCACCGCCCGCATCAATGCGATCACCTGATCCACATCGGCCGTCGTCGTGCGCCAATTGATAAAGCAGATTCGCAACGTCACTTTGCCGAACAGCATGGTCGATGACAGGAACGCCTGACCGCCTTCCAGCAGTTCATGCACGATGCGGCGATTCACTTCATCCGCCTTCTCCGGATCATCCGGCACCCAGCGAAAGCAGACGATGCTCAGTTGCCGGGGATGCACGATCTCAAACCCGGCTTCGCGCAGCTTCACTTCCGCATACTCGGCCAGGCGCAGGCAGCGCTCGGCCAGGTCGCGGTACCAGTCGAGACCGAGCATCTGCACCGACAGCCAGATCTTCAATGCCCGGAACCGTCGGGTGAGGGCGACACCGCGGTCGGCAACGTTGATCTCGTCGTGTTCCGGCGCGGTGTCCTGCAGGTAGTCGGGCCGCATGGCGAACGAGTCGGCCAGCACCCCGCCGCGACGCACGAGCAGGCCGCCGGCCTCGAAGGTCTGTGCGAACCACTTGTGCGGGTCAAAGGTGATCGAATCGGCCCGTTCGATGCCGCGCAGCTTCTGTTTGCCTTCGTCGGTCAGGATGGCCGCCCAGCCGTACGCGGCATCGACATGCAGCCAGAGCTTCTCGCGTCGGCACACTTCCGCGAGTTCATCCAGCGGGTCGACACTGCCGGTGTTGGTCGCTCCCGCGTTGGCGACGAACGCCCACGGCAGCAGGCCCGCCTCGCGGTCGGCGGCAATCGCATCCATCAGCGCATCGGCATGCGTGCAAACGTCGTCGGCACCAGGGATCACGCAGATTTGTTGCGGCAGCAGGCCGACGATGCGAGCGGCCCTGTCAATCGACCAGTGCCGTTGTTCGCCGACATAGAGGACGTGCCGGGAACGCTCCTCGGGCGGCACTGCATCGCGGGCCACGACCAGGGCGGTCAGGTTCGCTTCGGAGCCGCCGCTGGTCAGCAGCCCTTCGGCCGATGGCGGAAAGCCGAGCCAGTCCTTGAACCAGTTGATGACGGTCAGTTCCACCTGCGTGGGCCCGGCGGCTTCCAGCCAGACGCCGCCGAAGAAGTTGGCCGCGGCCGTCAGCCAGTCGCCAAGGATGGACGGGAATGACGGTGCCCCCGGCACGAACGCGAGAAACCGCGGATGGTTCAGCCGCAGCGCATGCCCGGCCACGTGATTATTGAAGCAGCGGAAGATGTCTTCGAACGGGATCGGCCTGTCGGGGGCAGGCAAATCGAGAAGCGGCTTCAGTTCCGCAGGCTCGGCGGTGTTGCCGACCGACTGCGACGACAGCGTTTCATGCTGCGTGAACGCCCAGCGCACAATCGCGTCGGCGGCGTGCTGGAGTTCGTCCGGAGTCAGTTGATCGAGCGGCCGATCAAGGGAGAGAGTTCGGCTCACGGCAATCATTACACGTGTTGATGGCGAACATGGTTGGCGGCATCTTCAACGGGAATATGCCAGCCGCAGTCGTCGCAGGGGGGCACCTTGGGGTAACACGCAGTGCAGTACAGGGGGCCGCCGTGGAAGAACTGTTCCAGCCGCGGCCGATCCTCGGCCGACGCCGCGTCGAGCGTGAGCGGCAGCGTTTGCGGGGCCTGGCACTTCTCGCAGGGCCGTTGGTTATTGGCCGCGATCACCGGTTTGTAGTGAATGTGCAACCCGCGCGCCACGACACCCGACCCGCTGCACAGCGGGCAGGCCATGCCGAACTGGGCAACGATCGCCTTGCGGATGAAGTCGCTTTTGTTCGGCAGCTTGTTGAGGAACTCGGCCAGGTCCTCTTCCACCTTGAAGGCGACAATCTCAGTCTTCGGTGATTTCCGTGCCATGTTCGGACCTGCGTGATGATTCGGACCAATGCGGTTATTCTATC
>JBBQII010000467.1:0-3936 GCA_038324795.1 Gemmatales bacterium | reverse complement strand
GCTTCTTGCCTGTTTCAGCATCGGACGGACATGGACACGCGGACAACGACATCGCGAATGGTGAGTTTCGCAGAGCCTGTTTCGACGGGACGCGTGCACCATGATGCCGATGCGTGGTGTCTTGTAGGGTGGGTGAAGGCTCTGCGGAACCCACCACGGACACGCGAACAACGACATCGCGAATGGTGGGTTTCGCAGAGCCTGTTTCGACGGGACGCGTGCACCACGATGCCGATGCGGGGCGTCTGGTAGGGTGGGTGGAGGCTCTGCGGAACCCACCATGGACACGCGAACAACGACATCGCGAATGGTGGGTTCCGCGGAGCCTTCGCACACCCCACGAGGGCAGATGGTGGGTTCCGCAAAGCCTGCACCCACCCTACGAGGGCACGGTCGCTGTCACAGCGGCGGCAGTTCACCGCGGTCGTAGTAGGCGTCCTTGCTGTTGGGCAGGCGGTAGCACCAGGGGTCTTTGCTGGTGCCGCCGCCTTCGCGGCGGACTTGTCCATCGCTGAAGGCACGTCTGAGCCAGCGGTACAGGGCGGCGGGGCTGGGCTGTGTCTCGTCTTCAGGCCAGTCGTGCAGGAGATCCCAGTGGGTCGCGGCCTTGTCGCGGTTCTTCAGAATCCGCTTCAGCGTTCCCCAGTTCTCGTCGTACTGCCGATCGTGGGGTTGATCGACGACCGAAAAACAGGCACCGAGCGGATCCCATTCATATGCCAACCGTTCGGGAGTTTGCAGCTTGCGCGACATGGCCACCAGTCGCCGCCGGTAGGAATCGCTCCGCAGTTTGCTGAAGCGGTTCAACTCGACCGCGATGTCGACGAAGCCAAGCAGCGCCCCCGAACCGCGGGCGGATTGTCCCTCCTCGGACGGCTGCTTGCGCGGATGATGCAACAGCAGAATCGCCACCCCTTCCACTGCCAGCCGATGCAGCGGTTGCAGCACTTCCAGCAGCGTTGCCGCGTCCGATTCGCAGCGGCCCGGCAGGAACGATGCGAGCGGATCGACAACGAACAGGTCGAGTTCGCCACGTTCGCGCATTGCTCGGGCGTGATCGATCAACTGGTTCCACTCGTCGATGTTCGGCCGACCCCGAAACGGGCGCGCTAGCAGTTCCACGTGCCGGCCGATCGGCAACTTTTCCAGGCGATCAGCCCATTGTGAGTGGTCCTCTTCCGAAACAACGAGCGCACGGCCCTTGCGGAGCCTGAGCCCCAGAAAGTCGCCACCCTCTTCGAGTCGTTGCAGCAAGCCGGTCAGCAGTGTGGTCTTGCCCGTTTTCCACTGGCTGGTCAGTAGAGTGACATTGCGCCGACAAAGATAGCCGTCCCACAGCCAGCCCTGATCAGCGGGTTTGATCTGCGTCGAGACTTCGGACATCGGGACGTTGCAGAAGTCGATTGCATGCATGGCGGGCTCCAGCTCATTATCACGCGATGGGTGTCTCTCTCAACGTTGGCGTGTCTCTCTCACGATTTGGGAGGTCATTATCACGATTTGGGAGGTCATTATCACGATTTGGGAGGTCATTATCACCATTTGGGCGTCATTATCACCCGTTCGACCTCTCTCTCACGGAGGGTGTGGGTGAAATGATAACGAGGTATGTGAGGGTAGCAGGGGCGAAGAAAAATGCGATGTCAGCAGACGCCCGAACTCAGGCGTCGAAGATGCCCGCGCCGAAGTCGGGACCCGGAGGCGGGGGTTCTGGGGCCGGGGTGGGGGCGACGGTTTCCCCGGCGACCAGGTCGGTGGCCTTGGCGCGTTCGATCATCTCTTCGGTGCTGGCGGGGTCGACGCCCCGGCAACACTCGGCCAGGCGCGACGAGACGTCGTTGAGGAAGGCATGCCATTCCTCCTGTGTCGTCTCCGCCGGCGTCATCGCGGCGAACTCTTCACACAAGAGGATCAGGCGCAGCAGGTGCCGGAAGACGATGCCTTCCTGCTTGGTCAGGTCGCGCTGACGGATGAACAGGTTGAAGTTGCCGTTGAAGCTCTGCAGAATCTCGCCGGCGGCCCAGACCGATTGGACCTGGATCTCGTCCAACTCGGGCCGACCGATCTGGAAGTACATCAGCAGTTTCTCGGCGAAGCGCGGCTCGGGCACTTCGTCGCGGTCGTCGAACTCCTCTTCATCGTCATCCTCGCTCGGCGGCAGCTTCACTTCCAACAGGCCATGCTGTTCCAGTGAAGGCCGCAGGCGTGTGGTTTCCAGCGGGCCGGGCGGCATCTCGCGCGGTACACGCAGGAACTTGAGCAACGGGCGCGGGATCTCCAGCACGCTTTCGAGTGCCTGCACGCGTTCTTCCCAACTGGCGGTGCCCAGGTTGTCGAGCAGGAACGCCCCGTACAGCGGGTCGACACTGCGGAACGCCAGCAGCTTGGCCAGCGTCGGTTGCGGTACGGCCCGTTCGGGACGGTAGTCGGGTTCGCGCTTGCCCTCGGCATTCTTGACGGGCACTGGTTCCAGCAGCACGTAGCCGGCATCGTGCAGGGTGAACAGCATCTGCGTCAGCACTTTTTCCCCGGCAATCACGCGTGCCTCATCCAGCAACCGCTTGCGGATCACGGTGCGGATGCGCTCGATGTCGGGAGAGATTTCCAGCAGGTATGCCAACAGCCGCCAGGGCAGGGGGCCCTTGCTGTAAAGGCGTGCGGGCGGGGCGGCCTTCAACCTGTCGAAGTGGCTGTCGATCCAGTACTGCCGTTGCGAATTGCGGTCGGGCTTCTTGCGTTTCAGTTCCTTCTTTTTCTTCAGCAGGCCGGGGTCCTTTGTGTCCTCGGGGATCTGGTCGTACTTCTCGCGCCAACGCAGGATGCGTACGTCGTCCTCATGCGCCAAGGCATACACGAAGCCCTGCGTGTCGAACTGCGGCCGCCCGGCCCGGCCGAAGATCTGGTGCGCGGTGCTGGGGTCGATCAGCTTCTCTTTGCCGAACGGGCCCTTCATCAGGCTGGTCATCACCACGGAGCGGGCCGGCAGGTTGATGCCTGCCGCCAGCGTTTCAGTGCACACGGCCACGCTCAGCAGTTTCTTCTGGAACAACTCCTCCACGGTACGACGGTAGAACGGCAGCAGTCCCGCATGGTGGACGCCGACGCCGCGGCGCAGCATCTGCTTCAGTTTGGGGCCGATGCCGTTGGGCCATTCCAGTTGGTCGATGGTGGCGTTCAGTTCGCTGCTGACGGCCGGGTTGCGGACGTCGAGACCTTTGAGCATCTCGGCCGTGGACCAGCACTCATCGCGGTTGAAGCAGAAGACCAGCGCAGGCGTTTTGCGTGTAGCGTCGTTGCCCTTGGCCATGTCGACGAGCAGTTCACCCAGGAATTGATCGGGCACCCACTGGTAGGTCAGCGGGATCTTGCGTTCGGTGCCTTCGACCAGGTCGATCTTACGGTGATGGCAGCGGTCGAGCCAGTTGACGAACTCCATCGCGTTGCCGACCGTGGCCGACAGCAGCATCAGCCGCACGTGGGCCGGCAGCATCGACAGCGACAGTTCCCAGACGATGCCGCGTTCCTGATCGGCGAAACTGTGGAACTCATCCATGACCACGGCGGAGACGCGGCTGAAGTCGAACCCCTCGGGATGCAGCAATCGGTTCAACAGGATCTCGGCCACGACGATCAGGATCGGTGCCTGCGGGTTCACCTTGCGGTTGCCGGTGACCAGGCCGATGTCGTCAGCGGAAAAGCCCCAGCTAACAGCCGCCTCCTGCATCTCGCGGAATTTCTGTTCGGTCAGTGCGATCAGCGGTGTGGTGTAGTAGGCCTGCGTGCCGGTGTGCAGCGCTTCGTAGAGCGCCGCCTGGGCGATCAGCGTCTTACCAGTACCGGTCGGGGCACAGACGAGCACGCCGCGGTCTGCGGTGAACCAGGCGAGCAGTGCTTCTTCCTGCACGGGGTAGGGCGGGTAGGGAAGTTGATCGAGGA
>JBBQII010000466.1:0-3958 GCA_038324795.1 Gemmatales bacterium | reverse complement strand
TCGGGGTCTGGGTTTTTCTTTTTTTTTTCACATCCCCGGCCCGGCGTTTTCCCTTCCTCCTCTCCGGGTTGCCCCAAAACCCCCCCCGCGGCTCTTCCATCGTCTCGAGTGTTCGCCCCAGCCGAGGGGTCCGGTTTGATCCGTTGAAGTGAACGATCGCAGCATGATATTCACGCTTGCTCAGCCCAGCCGTTCGAAATGAGCCGTTGAACGGCCAAGCCCAGTGTTCGTGTGTCGAACAGATCCAATTTGCGCTGACCCGCCGCTGCACCGGCAGGCCAATGCTTCAAAGCTTCCCGGACCGCCTCGACAGACGGCTCGGCCTCTCCTTCGCTCACCAGATAATCAACGGTCGCCAGCAGTTCCATCCCGAACGGCGATTCAAATCCATCGATTACAGATGCTGTATCTTCGAGAGCCGGCAGATAAGGTTGCACTTTTTCTCCATCCAGGAACTTGTCTACCTCTCCAAGCTGGGATGTCTCATACCAGATTGAGTCAAGAGGACCCGCATCCGCAAGCCGCTTCTCGCAGTGCAAATAGGTGCCGTCCAGACCGTTCAACAGGTGCCGTAGATTGTCGGCATAGGGGCCATATCTGTCCGCGGTGAACTTCAGCTTCAGCGGATCGCGCAGCTCGCGTTGTCGAATCGCGCGATGCAGGAACCAAGCAAGCTTATGAACCTCCAGATTGGAGAAATCAATTCCAAGAACAGAATATCGCCGTACTAAATCGACAATGAGTGCCCTGGCTACCGTGAGCTTTCTGACACCTTCGCGCTTCATCGAGTTCTGATAAATATTGGTCGGTGCGTAGACACGCACGTCCACTTCGGTGAGATCAGCGAATGTGGATTCAATCTCTTCGCGAACAGGGTTCCAGTCTAGACCGCCATTGCCGCATCCCAGTGGAGGAAGAGCAATAGAGCGAATATTCTTCTCGCGGATGACGCGCGCCAGATCGACCAGTCCGTCTTTTATCCATTGAAACTTTGATGGATGGCGCCAATGCTTCTTTGTCGGGAAATGGATGATCCAACTTGGTCCGAACAATTCGCTCGCCGGGGTTAACAGAACAGTTCCCACTCGAACTAAACCCGATCGGCATGCTTCTTCGTAAACTCGAGCATTGTCGGGGAACTTTTCACGAAACATCAATGCGATGCCTTTGCCCATCACGCCAACTTCGTTGACAGTGTTCACGAGAGCTTCCGCGTTGTCAGTCAGCAGGTTTCCCTGAAGATAATTGATCATCACACATACCAATCCGGTTTGACCAACAACTTGAACTTGGGATCCAACTCGCTTTGTTTCACCACATCCGCCAATTGATCTGAACTTGCCTGGCTGTTCACGGCGACCGCGAGCAGGTTGGCTGCAGGGAGACATTGATGGATCAGCGCTTCCGCCTGATACTGGTCAAACGACAGGGGATTCTCGGGATTTCTGCGAAAGTCGCTGGATTGCAACAGTCTCCAGTTGATCAGGCTCTCAAGGTCACCGAGATCGCTGCTGTACTGCGCCGCTGGTGAGTATGCGTGTGAGTCAGTGTAAACGAACCGCAAGCCGCTCTCAGCGATTTTCCGCAGTGATGCAACCAGAATCGCAATCTGCGAGAGTGGACGCTCTTCGACTCCGTTGCGGCCCGTTTTAATATTCAACATCATCGGAGTTCGAGGCGTAAAGTAAAACGGCACATAGTCACACAGCATTCCTCCTGGAGCAATCGGTACCGGGCGACGAGCCCTTTTGCTGATTAGGTCAGGGTTGCCGATTGAACGGAAGCCAGGGTCCCGAATCTCCGTATTGCTGCAATGGGTGCCGTGAGTCAGCGTCCAAGGTAGATTGCTGATATGCGTTATTCGAAAAATCAGCGATCGCTCAGGTGTGAGCAGGTCCCTTAGCGCAGTGCCCATGCCGACGTCTCACTAGTTCGCTTCCGCGATTCTTCACCGTCACTTTCGATCGTAAGATTACTGAACATTAGATCATTTGACAACTAACGTGATCGTCACATGCCGGGCGGATTCGGCGGCTCTTCCATCGTCTCCACCGTTCGCCCCTGCAGCGTCGCATTCACGACGGCGTTCATCATCATTTCGGCCAGGGGCAGCGTTGCTTCGCCGAACGCGGCGGCGGCGCGATGCAGGGTATCGACATCGTCGCCTGCCATGGCTGATTCCAGTTCCCCACGAGCCTTGGCGATCGCTTCGCGCAACTCCGCGGGCGGGTTCGCCTCTCTCAACGCGCGATCGGTGTGCCGCAGGTCAGCGTCGGCTTTATTCTTCAACTCAATAAAGCGCCGGTGCGTGAAGTCAGTGTGCGCATGCTCGACGCTGTCGAGCACCAGCCGTTCCACTTCGTCCTGACTCAGGCCATGTCCCGGCTGCACCGTCACCGATGCCTGCTGCCCGCTGCGCTGTTCGCGGGCGCTGACCGTCAGTTGCCCGTTGGCATCGACCAGAAACGTCACGTCGACCTGGGCCATCTGGGCCGGCATCGGTGGGATGTTGCCGAGTTTGAATTTGCCCAACAGCCGGCAGTCGGCCGTCAACTCGCGTTCGCCCTGATAGATGTTGATGTTGATGGCAGTCTGGTTCTCGACGAACGTCGTGTAGCGTGTCGTCGCGCGGGCAGGGATCGTCGTGTTGCGGTGGATCACCTTGTCGACGACGCCGCCGAGCGTCTCGATGCCCAGCGACAACGGCACGACATCCAGCAGCAGCATGCCGCGTGAGCCGCCCGCGAGGATGTCCGCCTGCACGGCCGCGCCGAGTGCGACCACTTCATCCGGGTTCAGTTCGGTGTGCGGCACCCGGCCGAAGAACTCTTCCACGCGCTGTCGCACGTAGGGCACGCGCGTCGACCCGCCGACGAGGACCACTTCGGCAATCTGCTCGCGCTTCAGCCCCGCATCCTTCATGGCCGAGCGACAGCGGGCCAGTGCCCGGTCTACCAGCGGTGCGATCAGTGTTTCGAAATCGGCCCGAGTCAGCGTCATCTGCCGCTTCGTGCCGCGCAGGTCGATTGTCATCTCGACCGATTCGGCATCCGAGAGGGCGATCTTCGCGCGCTCGGCGGCGTCGCGCAGATACTGCAGCAGTTCCGGGTCGCGCGTCGTCAGATCGATGCCCCATGCGGTGGCGGCTTTCTCCATCAGTGCGCGATCGAAGTCGTCACCGCCGAGATAGGTATCGCCATTGGTGGCAAGGACTTTGAAGACGCCGTCAGCCAGGGTCAGAATGGAACAGTCGAAGGTGCCGCCGCCCAGGTCGAACACCGCGACTGTTCCTGCCTGCTTGCGGTCGAGCCCGTAGGCCAATGCCGCGGCAGTCGGTTCGTTGATGATGCGCAGGACATCCAGCCCGGCAATGCGACCGGCATCGCGCGTGGCCTGGCGCTGACCGTCGTCGAAGTAAGCGGGCACGGTGATGACCGCCCGCGTCGGGTTACCCGCGCGCCGGCGGACTTCCTTCAGGATCATGGCGGAGAGTTCTTCGGGCGAATGCTCGCGCCCGCCGATGGCCACATGCAGCACCTTGCGGCCGTTCTCGACTTCGCGCTCGACGATCTGGTGCGGGATCAGCGCGATCTCTTTCTTCAGATCCGCCAGCGTTCGGCCCATCAGCCGTTTGACGCTGAAGATGGTGTGTTCCGGGTCCGCCAGCGCCCTCGCGCGCGCGGCCGAGCCGACGAGGACTGTGCCATCATCATGAAAGCTCAGCACACTGGGAACCAAGGCCGTCCCGCTGTCATCGCGCACGACGACGGGCTTCCCGTCGCGCACATAGGCCGCGAGGCTGTTGGTGGTGCCGAGATCAATGCCGACGATGGAAGTAGAGATGCGAAGTACTCGTAATGAATAACAGAATCATGTGAAGCCGCGACGCGTAGCGGAGCGGTCGGTGGAACGCTCCGCTACGCGTCGCGGCTTCACGCGGTCATGGGTAACGACATCA
>JBBQII010000465.1:0-3962 GCA_038324795.1 Gemmatales bacterium | reverse complement strand
ACAGAACGGGCGCTGTCGGTTTTTATCGGCAGTAATTTGGGGGTAACTTGCGGTATAACCGTATTGTGCGACTTTTCGCGGTCACACCAACGCCCTGACGCTTTGTCCGTCACCCCGTTGGTCTCACCGCTAAACGCTCGAATTACGACGCCTTCATGCGTTCGATCAGCACGTTCGCCGTCTCGGGGCGCATGATGCGCGGGTCGGGGAGATTGCCGGCACGCAGCTGCTCGCGCAGGTCACGGCCGGAGATCGAGACCGGCTTCCAGCCCTTGTCCGCGTAGTCGTCGGTCAGGCCGACGCGGCCAAGTTCGGCGTAGAACGCGGCGAAGCCGACCTTCACCGGCTGGATCAGCAGTTCGCCCTTCAGTTCGTCGAACTTGCGCTGGGCGGCGAGGCCGTCCCAGATGTCCTTGCCATCGTCGTACGGGGCATCGGCATGCTTGCGGCCGATCACGATATCGGTGAAGCCGAAGTTCTGCCGGTAGATGCCATGCATGATGGCTTCCTTCGGCCCGGCGTAGAACATCTTGATGTCCAGCCCCAGCAGGATCACCTGATCATGGAAGTTGCGGCCGACCGACTTCCACAACTCTTCATCCTTGTCGCCTTCACCCAGGGCCTTGTTGTCGAGCAGCGCCTTGTAGGTGCGCATGCGCGTGGCGGCATCGACATCGTCGCCCTTCACTTCGCCGATCAGCGGGTTGAGGACCGCACCAGCGAGATGGCCGGCCTTCGTCAGGCGTTCGAGGCCGACGACCAGTGCGTACTCGTGGGCGCGGTGCAGCGGATTGCGTGTCTGGAAGCCGACGACGCGCTTCCAACCCTTCTGCGCGAACAGCGCTCGCGTTTCGCGCGGGGTAAGAACGTATTCACCGTATTCAGGATGCTTCGGCTGTGCTTTCACCGAGACATCGCCGCCGACAAGCCTGGTGCGCTCGTCCTTCGTCACCATATGCCCGCCGGGATGGTCGGTGCGCTCGGTGGCATAGACCGACTTGATGTACTTGGCCTTATCCCAGGGATAGACGTCCTTGACATCAAGAGTACCGACCGTCTCGCCCTTGCTGTTGAGCAGGCCGACGGTCTCGCCGACTTTGATCGACGCCGCCTCGGCATCGGTGATCGGAAATGCGATCGGGATGGTCCAGGCATACTTCTTGCCATTGTGCTCGATGACTTCTTCATCGAGAACCTTGTTCCACTCCGCCCCGGTCATCGGCCCGGTCAACGGCGACAGACCGCCATCGCCGAAGCGGTAAAGGCTCGAAAGATCGGCATCGGAGAGGGCGATCGACTTCGTGAACTTCGGCAGTTCCGCGACGATCCGGTTGATCGGTTCGGTCAGTCCGCCATGCGGGGGAATCAAATCAGGCATTCAGCGCTCCATTGGTTAGCGGTCGAGCCAGCGGCCCGACGCGTTCGTCGCCGGTCGAGCCTTTGGCTCGACCGCTAAACGGGCGAAGGTTAAATCTGATACATCATGTCGTAGCTGGTATCCGCGCGTTTGATCAGGTCGGCGAGATTCATCCCCTCCAGCGCTTCCTGCTGGGCGTTAACGATGTCGGTCCAGACGCCATGGATCGCGCGGGCAAGGGAGGAGGGATCAGCACCGCCGCTGCGCGGTTCAGTAGGGGTTTCGCTGCGTTCGATGATGCCGATGATGTCGGCGAGGGAGATCTTTTCCGGCTCGCGGGAAAGGTGATAGCCGCCCAAAGCACCGCGCGTGCTTTCCACAAGCCCCGCGGCCTTCAACTGCAGCAGAATCTGCACGAGGAATCGCTTGGGAATCCCGTGCATGTCGGCAATCGCCTTCAGGCGCACCGGGTTGGGATCGTCCCGCCGAACGGCCAGTTCGAGCATCGCGATACAGGCATACTCGGCCTTGGCGGAAAAAAGGCTTCCACGCATAGTGTGCAGTTGCCAGTGGGCAGCGGGCAGCCAGAAAAGCTGGCAGTCCACTGCCGGGGTGACTTCATGGCAACGAACAAGGGCAGTAGGTGCCGTTCCGGCTGCCCACTGCCCACTGCCCACTGCCCACTGTTAAATCCCGGAGCCCGCCTGGTGTTCGATCACGTGCAGGCCGCACTCTTTCTTCTTCGACCCGGCCCAGCGGCCGGAGCGCTCGTCGCCGCCCGGTTCGACCGAGGCCGTGCATGGCCAGCAGCCGATGCTCGGGTAGTTCTGGTCGTGCAGCGGGTTGTACGGCACCTTGTGCTTGTAGATGAACGCCCATACATCCTTGAACGTCCAGGTCAGCAGCGGGTTAACCTTCGCCAGGCCGAACTTCGCATCCCAGCTCACTACCTGGGCCACCGCACGGTCCTTCGTCTGGTCCCGGCGGATCGAACTGATCCAGGCATCGGAACCTTTCAGCGCCCTGCGAAGCGGCACGATCTTGCGGTCGAAACAGCACTGATCGGGGCGGATGTTGAACAGCGGTCCGCCGTGCTCTTCCTCGTACTCGGCCACCGACAATTCCGGCTGGATCAGCTCCACATCGATGCCGTAGCGATCGCGGACTCGATCACGCAGATCGAGCGTTTCCTTGAACTGGTACCCCGTATCCAGATTGATGTACCGGATCGGGGCGTGCATCTCGCCGAGGATGTGGAGGATGCAGCAGCCCTCGGCCCCGAACGCCGTCGAGAACAGCAGCTTCCGGCCGAAGCGTTCGACCGCCCACTCCAGCACCGCCTCGGGCGGTTTGCCTTCCAGCTGCGCAGACGCCTCGGCCATCTCGTCTTCGCTGATGCGCGAAGGGAGTGCCGCCGCCTCGGGTTTCGGGAGAGTCATAGTTTCCATGGAAAGCCAGTTCCGAAACGGAACTTCCGAGTGTGTCATCAACAGGGAGAGGGTACCCGCGACCATACGACACGTTCAAGGAAGTATCTTTATCGAGATAATCAGGATTTCGACAAGGGCAGGCGACAGGCTACACCCGGGCAGGTGCATCGAACTGCGCTTCAATGGCGTAGATCGGGTCGGCCTGACGCAGTTGCGTGATCACACGATACACCCCATCGCCCCGAACCCAGCCGATCTGCGATGGCGTGCCGCCCCAGCCCTTTTCCGGTACGCGACCGATCCACAGATCGCCCGCCTTGGGCGTCACGTTCCGGCCGGCAAAGCCTAAACCGAGCGTCATCGCCAGGCCCTGCAGCGTCGAGCGCATCCAGTGCGGGGTCAGTTCGTCGAGCACGATCCGCTGCACGTCGAGAGCACCATGTTCCCATTGGATCCGAGCCATCACATCACCTCAAGTGCGGGAGAGAAACCGATCAGCAGGCACTTCAGAGACAAGATCGGCAGATCAAGGTTCATACATTATCAAGCTGATCATGTTAATGATGTTAGTTCGGAGAAAGTCCGAAGTCAAGTCCGTCGGAAGTGTTGCGGGCGACATCTCCAAGTACAGCCTCGATACGTAGCGCTTACACCACGAGCTCCACCCGTAACGAGCTCCGACCGTAAGGGTGACGCAGCCCCCTCCCTCACGGTCGGGGCTCGTTCCTCAGATTCATTTTATTTTGTTTTACCATTGACGACCAGTGTCTGTGTCATCTAAAGTAGCTTCTCACCAAATGGTTATATTTTGGACAACGCATTGTTTACTCGTCACTCTACGTCCAACCGTGTTCGATTGGCGTTCACGCTGGTTGAACTTCTGGTTGTTATCGCCATCATCGCGACCTTGATCGGCCTGCTGTTGCCGGCCGTGCAGCGAGTACGTGCCGCGGCGTCGCGCGCACAGTGCCTGAATCATCAGAAGCAGTTGGGCCTGGCCATCATGATGTACACCGATGACCGCAACGGGGTGTTGCCGTTGAACACTCATGACGTTTCCAGCAGCGAATCGTGGGTTCACATGCTGACGCCTTACTACGAGAACGTGAACAGCATCCGCGTTTGTCCCAACGATCCGAAGCGGCAGCAGCGGATACAGAATCGGGCCACGAGTT
>JBBQII010000464.1:0-3969 GCA_038324795.1 Gemmatales bacterium | reverse complement strand
TCGAGATCCTTTCTCAAAGTGATCGAGACAAAGACCTGGAGCGAAACGTCGAACTCTATTTGCAGGTTCCGTCGATCCGTGAATACTGGATCGTCGATCAGTCGACTCCGCTCGATCTGCCTTCCCTGATCGTCCACCGCCGTCGCGGAAGTCGCTGGCAGAAGCCGATTCAGGTGCCGCCGCACGGTACCTACGCCGCACCGCTTCTCCCCGGTTTCGAGTTGAAACTCGATGCGTCGGACGCATAATCCCCAGCATGTCACGCAAAACTGTTGTTCTGATTACCGGCGCCAGCGGCGAGATGGGGCATGGCCTCATCGAACGCCTCGCCAACCACGGCAACCAACCGGTCATCACCCTCGATCTTTCGCCGCTTGACCCGAGCCTGCTGCCGCTGGTGCGCCAGCACTACGTCGGCTCGATTCTCGATCCGCAACTGCTCGACCGCATTTTGGCGGAATACGAGATCGACCATTTGTTCCACTTGGCGGCCGTGCTGTCAACGCGCGGTGAGTTCGCCCCGGTGACGGCCCATAAAGTGAACGTCGAAGGCACACTGGCCATGCTCGAGTTCGCCCAGCGACAGGGTGAATCGCACGGGAAAACGGTCGTTTTCCTGTATCCATCGTCGATCGCCGCGTACGGGTTGCCGTCTCTGGATGTCAAGAACGCCGCCGGGCCGCTGAAGGAAGATGCGTACAACACGCCGACGACGATGTACGGCTGCAACAAACTGTACGGCGAACTGCTCGGCAGCTATCACTCCGCGCATTACAAACAACTGGCCGTTGACCCGGTGAAGGCGAAAGTCGACTTCCGCTGCATTCGCTTCCCGGGGCTGATCTCCGCGGTGACGCTGCCCTCCGGCGGCACGTCCGACTACGCGCCGGAGATGATTCACGCGGCCGCCCGGCACGCGCCTTACGCGTGCTTTGTTCGGCCCGATACGCGCATCCCCTTCATGGTGATGCCCGACGCGATTGACTCACTCGTCAGGCTGTCGCAGGTTCCGGGCAACCGCTTGACCCGGCGTGTGTACAATATCACGGCGTTCAGTCCCAGCGCGGTCGAGATTCAGCAGATCGTCGTGAAGGCATTCCCGAATGCAAATATCACGACCGCGGTCGATGAACGCAGGCAGCGCATCGTCGATTCCTGGCCCGCCGTAGTGGACGACGCAGCCGCCCGTGTCGACTGGGGCCATGCCCCGCGCTACGACCTGGCCCGCGCGTTCGACGACTACTTGATCCCGACCATCCGTCAGCGTTACGCCTGAGAGGAAGTCCCATGCCGCTCTATGTATATCAGGTGATTGAAGCCGACGGCGGCGAGGGCGAAGTGTTCGAAGTGATGCAGAAAATGGCGGACGCTCCGCTGACTGTTCATCCCGAATCGGGCAAGCCGGTTCGCAAGCTGCTCGCGACCCCCAATGCCGTGACGCACTACGTCGGCAGCAATCTCAGCAACGACAAGCTGGGCAAGCTCGGCTTTACCAAGTACGAAAAGGCCGGCAGTGGCTTTTACGAGAAGACTGCCGGCTCTGGCCCCGATGTGATCAAGGGCTGATTCACTTCACCGATTGCTTGTCTTCCGTCGGGAAGTCGGCCGGCACTTTTTGCGTGACCTTGCTTGTCGCAGCCCACTCAACGCCGCGGGCGAACGTGCTGCGGAAGCCGACGCACTTCATGGCCGCATCGCTGTGACCCAGGGTCGTATGGAACACCCTGCCCTTCTCATAGTCGATGACCATCAATTGCGGCTCGTTTTCGCCGCTGCCGCCCTTCTTGGGGTCGGCGAAGGCGGTCGCCAGTACGTTCATGTTCTTGGCCGGGCCGCGCAGCCGGTCGTAAAGTTCGTCCTGAGCATGCAGCCACTTCTCGGGCAGTCCTTTGGTGATCGGATGCTCTTTGTCGTGTACTGTGACCACGAACGGATGCTGGGCTCCGTGACTGCCGCCTTTTCCGGGCGACTCATCGCGGATGAACTTGCCATCCTTGAAGCGCACGTAGGGGCCGCTCTTCTCATTGCGACCGCCCCACCCGCCGACGCCGATCATCGCGTTGTACTCGGGCCATGCCGAAAACGAATTGTCGGCCGCATGCACCGAGACGAAGCCGCCACCCTTCGCGACAAACTCGGCAAATGCGCTCTTCGTCGCGGCCGGCCATTCGGCCCCGTTGTAGTTCGAGACGACCACGGCATAGTCCGAGAACTTCGGCGCGAAGCCGGTCGTGTCCTTCGCCGGCGCGGTGGCGACGTCGACTGAGAAGATTGCCGCCTCTTCGAGGATCTGCTTGAGTACGGGTGTTGTCGCTTTCCAGTTGTGGTTGTTCTGGCCATCGACAATCAGCACTTTGATCGGGGCATCGGCCGCGGCGGCACTTGCAGCCGTCAGCAGGACGATCGCAAACAACATCGGTCGCATGATGGGTCCTTCGTGGAGAGTATCCTGACGCGGGCGATTTTCCGGCTATCCTAGCATCAGTTCACTCCCAACGCGAGGATCGTTCCAATGATTCGTGCATTGCTGGTGCTGATGATTTCCGCCGCCCCCGCCATGACGGGCGAATTCAACAAGAAGCTCAACCCGGGCGACCCCGCCCCATCGTGGAAAGACCTGCCGGGCACCGACGGCAAGACGCACTCGCTGAGTGACCTGACCGGCAAGGATGTCGTCGTTGTGGTATTCCTGTGCAACAGTTGCCCGATCGCCAACGACTACGAAAACCGCATCAACGAGTTCGCGAAGCAGCATGCCGGGCCGGACAGCAAAGTCGCCCTGATCGCGATCAACGTGAACACGATCCCCGACGATCGGCTCGACAAGATGAAGGTGCGGGCAGCAAAGAAGAAGTACGCGTTCCCGTACCTCTATGACGAATCGCAGAAGATCGCGAAAGAGTTCGGTGCCAACTACACGCCCGAGTTCTTCGTGCTGAACAAAGACCGCAAAGTGGTCTACATGGGCGCGATGGACGACAAAAGCAACGAAGCCGAAGCAAAAACCAACTTCCTGGAACCCGCCGTCACCGCCGCCCTGAAGAGCGAAGCGTTTCCCAAGGGCGAAACACTGGCCCGCGGCTGCATGATCCGGTGGAAGAAGGAACGGGAGTAGCAACGCCGTTCAACAACGGTTGCTGAATTTCGGCGATGCCCCGTCGCGCGAGGTCGCCCCGGGGGAAGCCATCTACCACGCTCTGAAACAGGCACCGCGGCGAGGTAGCCCTTATTTCAGAAGCCGGGCGAAAACGAGACGTTCGAGCAGGTTCTGCTCGAAGCCCTCGAACGCAATCCCATCCGGATTCTCGACTATTGCCTGATGCCGAATCAACCGAAGCCGAACTCAAGGCCCGCTGCCGCTGCGTCAATTGAGGCAGCCCCTACGGCACCCCGACCTGAACAACGACCGCCCGCAGCCGCGAAACACCCTCCGCCCCCGTGGCCGACCGAAATAGGACGAACCGGAAACTGAATGGTAAGCCCAACAAGAGCTGCGTACCGTTTTCCGCACCCGTCGGGGGGGGGGGGGGATGCAAAGAGCGAACCGATCATTGTATGTAAAGCGCAACATGCCCCGCTGTGACGCTTTCGAACAGCGGGGATCCAGAGACCCAACTTGAAGAGATCCCGGCCGTTCGGAAGAATCACGGTCGGGCGTGGGATCTCCTGTCGATCAATATCAGTAGTCCGCCGAGATCACATTGCCATCGGCCCTGTTGCAGAGGTAGCCGAGCATGGCCGGATCAGTCGAATTTTTCAGCGAGCGCACGCTGCCATCACCGAAGACGAATTGGCAGACTCCCGAATGGTAGCTGCCGAAGCGACCACTCGACTGGGAAGAGTTGTCGGAAATTTTTGAGATGATCGGGTGGTTGATACCTCCTTGAGCCTCTCCGCAGCCGTGATCGCCGTTGTAAATGGAGTTGTCCCATGGATACATCCCAAGCATTCCTTTGGGAACATGCCTTT
>JBBQII010000463.1:0-3973 GCA_038324795.1 Gemmatales bacterium | reverse complement strand
GCCAACCTGCCCGCCGGTGAAGCGTTGATCACCTGGTTGACGCCGGCAGACGCGGTCGGCTTTCTCATCAACATCGATGGCAAGCCGGTGCCGCGCTACTTGATCCCCGCGGCCGGTCGGCCCGGCGAACGAGTGACGATGCATCTGCGCGATCTGGGGCTGAAACCGGGGCAGAACATCAACTTTCGTATCAGCGCCATCGATACGGCCGGCAACGCCGGCGAACCGACGCAGTTGGAAGTCCACGTCAGCGAACCGGTGCCCTTTTCGCTGAAGGCTGCCGCACTCAAGCCGTTCACCGAAGCCGCTGCTCTGCCGAAGTTGGGCAACGTTGAAGTCGCGATCATTGATGAACTCGACAAGGTCAACCCCATGACCGGCGCGATGATTCCCGCTCAGCGCGATGGCTACCTGGCCGCGAATCATCTGTTCAGCGCGAAGGAGAACCGTATTCGCCTTCATGCGGCCCGCAACGAGTTTGTCGCGTTTCAGATCCTTTTGAGAGGTCCCGCGAAGAACGTCGCCGCCTCGCTGAAGTTCGCCGACGGCCCGGCCACGGCGTTCGCCCACTACCAGAACGTCGCGGGCAAGGCCGGGCCGCTGCCCGACCCGCTGGTCCCGATCAAAGAGGGCGTGACCACGCCCGACGGCCAGCAATCGGCCAGCCTTCATGCTGAACTCTTCGTCCCGCACGATACCGCCCCGGGCAAACATGCCGGAAAGCTGACGCTGACGATGGGCAAGGACACGCTTGACATCGCGGTTGAACTCGACGTCTGGAACTTCACTCTGCCTGATCATTTGAGCTTTCTGTGTGAGATGAACGGCTACAGCGTCCCCACTTCGGAATCGGGTTATTACCGGCAGGGACATCGGCACCGCACGTCCGTCAACATTGTTCCCTATTCCCAGTCCGGACGCGTTGATGAAGGTTGGGGCCCTCGCTGGGACGGCAAGCAACTCGATTGGAAAGCCTGGGATGCCCGCTTCGGGAAGTACTTCGATGGCAGCGCGTTCGGCGATCTGCCCCGCAAGAATGTGCCGCTCAACATCTTCTACCTGCCGCTGCACGAGAACTGGCCCACGCCCGTGGAAGGCAATTATCTCGGCGGCTACTGGGCCGACCGCGCTTTCAAGCCAGCGTACCGACAGGCATTCGTGGAAGCATCGAAGCAGTTCGCGGAGCATTGCAACGCGAAGGGCTGGAACGAGACCATGTTCCATGGTTTCCTCAACAACAAGTTCGACTTCAAACGCAATGGCTGGACACGCACGAGCGCCCTGTGGGTCCTTGATGAACCCGCGAGTTACCAGGATTTCTGGGCGCTGCGCTGGTTCGCCAGTGCCTTTCACGAAGGCGTCCGCCAGGCTCCTGGCTCAGCGAAACTGCTGTTTCGGGCCGACATCTCCCGGCCGCAGTGGCAGCGCGATACCTTCGATGGCCTGCTCGATTACAACGTCGTCGGCGGCGAGGTCCGTAACTACTCGCGCGCGGTCCTTGACCGCAAACGCGCCAATGGCGAGATCGTCATCGAGTACGGCGGCAGCAATGCGGTCGACGACTCGAATCTGCAGCCGCTGGGCTGGTGCCTCGACTCATGGTCGCTGGGGACCGACGGCGTGCTGCCGTGGCTTACGATCGGCAAGAAAGACGCCTGGGAGACAGGTGAGGCGACATGCCTGTTCTACCCGCTGCGGCAGGGCGACGATGAACCGGTTCCCTCCGTACGCCTGAAGTCGTACCGCCGCGGCCAGCAGGACGTTGAATACCTGACCCTGTTGGGCCAGACGCTGAAACAGCCGCGAATTGCTATTGGCAACATTGTCCGCAACGACCTGAAACTCGCTCCCTTGCGGCAGGGAACCGGCTTCACCGGCGGTGAAGATGCCGGCATCATCACGTACAAGCAACTGTTGCCGCAAGATGCCTGGGCGATGCGGTTGCGCGTGGGTCAGGCGCTCGATCAGGCAAAGCCTCCCGCGCAGAAGCGGCTGGTGGAATGGAAGACCCCGCCGCGCGATGAGCGGACAGTTCCCCCGAAGTACGTCGCCAACCCGTCTTGACCGGTTCTTGCAATCCGGGGTACAACCTAACCCGCCCCGGAGGTGCGGAAGCGCGTTGACACTCTCGGCCGAGACCTGGCAGGCAATCGTCAGCGGGAATCGGCATGGGCCGTCAACCTGGCTGGCCCGGCGCATGCTGAGTGGCATCAGCGTTCCGTACGGGCTGGCGGTGCGAACGCGAAATGCCATGTTCGCCCGCGGCTGGAAGAAGGTCCATCGGGCATCGGTGCCGGTGATCAGCATCGGCAATCTGACGCTCGGCGGGACCGGCAAGACACCCTGTGTGGAGTACACGGCCGGGTTGTTGCGGCAGCATGATCAGCAAGTGGCAATCCTCAGCCGCGGCTACGGGGCTGAAGGGGGCCGGAACGACGAGGCAATGCTGCTGGAAGAGAACCTGCCCGACGTGCCGCACCTGCAGGGGCGCGACCGGGTCGCCCTCGCGGCAACCGCGGTCGAAGAACTGGAAAGCGACGTGCTTGTGCTGGACGACGGCTTCCAGCACCGCCGGTTGCATCGCGATCTGGACATTGTCCTGATCGATGCCAGCAACCCGTGGGGCTTCAACCGGATGTTCCCGCGCGGCGCATTGCGGGAACCGGTATCGGGGCTGAAGCGGGCAGGACTGGTGATGATCACGCGCGTAGACCGGGCCGACGACACGGCGATTCAGGAGATCCGCCGCCGTGTCGCCCGGTACACTGACGCCACGATCGCCCTGACGGTGCACGAGCCGATTGCCCAGTTGACCGGTGACGGCAGCACGGAACCGATCGAATCGCTGCGAGGGGCAACAGTGGCCGCCTTCGCGGGGATCGGCAACCCGGACGCGTTCCGGCGCACGCTCGAGACGGCCGGCGCGACTGTTGTTGAATTTCGCGTGTTTCCCGATCATCACGGTTACACGCGGGCCGACGTGGACGACCTTATCCGTTGGGCAAGCAGCCAGCCGGCGGAAACATTGATCGCGACCACGCAGAAGGACATGGTGAAACTGCGGATCGCCATGCTGGGCGACCGACCGCTGCGGGCCGTCCGCATCGGCCTGAAGTTCCTCGAAGGCCAGGATGCCTTCGATGCGAAAGTGCTGTCGGCCGCAGGTTAGCCGCGACCCGGAGGCTTTGCGGAGGGAAGCGCGACCCACGCAACGATGTACACCGCCAACGCTCAACACAGGAAGCATGGATGCAACCTTTTGATCTGCACGGCCTGAAAACCTACGACCTCGCTTCACGCCCCAGCAAGGTCTTCATTGACGATCTCGGCCGGCCATCCGCCAACGACCCCACCGTCGGCGACTGGATTGATTCGCTGCCGCGTCAGCTTGCAGCGAATGAACTGCGCCGCCTGCGCGATCACTTCCTGCGCTGCCATGATGAAGGCCGCTCGGTCGGTGTCGCCATCGGCGGACATGTCATCAAGACCGGCTGTGCCCCCTACCTCATTGACTGGATCGAACGCGGACTGATCACTTCCGTCTCGATGAACGGCTCCGCGGCCATCCACGACTTTGAACTCGCCTTTGCCGGCAAGACCAGCGAAGACGTCGCTGCTCAGCTTCCTTCAGGTGCCTTCGGCATGGCCCGCGAGACCGCGGATGCGTTCGCTGTCGCCGCCCGCAATGGCGCCGAGCACGATCGCGGCCTGGGCAAGGCGATGGGTGAATACATCGACGATTGCAAATGCAGGTACTCGTCGTCCAGCCTCGTCTACGCCGCCCACAAAGCCGGCATCCCCTGCACGGTGCATGTCGCGCTCGGCAACGACATTGTGCACATGCACCCGCACGTCTCCGGAGCGGCCATCGGCGAATCGTCGATGATCGACTTCCGCATCCTCTGCCGCGTGATCCACGGCATGCAGGAAGGCATGTGGCTGAACATCGGCAGCGCGGTCATCATGCCCGAAG
>JBBQII010000462.1:0-3993 GCA_038324795.1 Gemmatales bacterium | reverse complement strand
ATGCCTGATCGATGCGGACAATACCGACGATTCCCCGGATACCTACCGCCGCCGAAGCCCCTCCGGAACGATGGTCCTTTTCAAACAGGACGGCGACAGCCCCACTATCCGCGATGCGCGAACGCGGCAAGCGATCTGTGTCCTCAAGGATCATGTGCCGAACGAATCGGGACTATTCAACTGGAGCGACAACGGAGCGCTGATCTACACACCGGACTTCAATCGTGAAGGAAGAGTCTGGAACGCTCGAACCGGTGAAGTTCTGCATCGATTGCAGGGAACAGCGAATACCAACTCGCATGCGAAGATGAGTCCCGATGGCAGTCACCTGATCATCAGTCGAGTCAGCAGCAACATGGCGGACCCGCCTGACAAGTTGGTCGCCGGCAATATCCTGATGGCTCTCGACGGCAAACTCCAGGTTCGACCACTGGTCGGCCACTCCTCGGCAATCACCGAAGCGGTATGGAGCCCGGATGGCAAACAGGTCGCCACGACGGCTTTCGACCGGCAAGTGGTGATTCGCGATGCCTTGAGCGGGGCACCGCTCATCACTGTCGAGCATACGGGAAATTCCTTCGGTACACCACAGGCCGCCCGGACGCCCGACAGCCGTCAATTGGTCACTTCATTAGGCAACCAGATCCAATTTTGGGAAGCGAAGTCAGGCACGCGGCTTCACTCAATCGAAATTGCCGAGCCAGTGATGCAGATAATCATCAGTGCGGATGGCGAACGGGTGCTTACCGTACTTGAAGACAATCGCCAGGGCATCAACCAAAGCCGGGGATTCGCTGCGTGGGACGTGCGCTCGGGACAACAACTTGCTCGAAATCGACTTCGGCAGTATCGGCAACTTGAAGCTGTTCGACAACGACGAACGCCTTCAAGGAGATCGGGAGAGTACGCGGCTGACCTGGAACATGCGACCCACCGCTTGCCATCGGCCCCTGCCGGGGCACGATGGCGATATCGGGCACGCATGCTGGAACAACGCGGGAACCCGTGTTGCCTCGTGCTGCTCTGACGGGATCGTCCGTATCTGGAACGCGGAAGACGGAAGATTACTCCGCGAACCGATGCAGCCGCTATCCAGAGGGGACTCGAACAGCGCGCCTACAGATTGCCGGCGATGGACGCATGCGATTGGCACGGCATGATCATCCACACGGTCGCGGAAGTCGCTGCCCGGGCAAATAGACGTTCTTTGCTGGAAGTGGGTCCGATCCCGCGCGAAGCGCCTTGATGACCCGGCGATTCGCGTTGATCGTTCATCCCAGCGCCGAGCGGAACTCCTCCACATTGCGGAATCGCTCGTCCGGCTTGCGGCTCAGCGCACGGTGGATCGCGTCGGCGATCGCCCGAGGCACGTCGGGCAGAACCGTCAGCAGCGGCGTCGGCTCTTCGAGCAGCACCTTGCGGAACAGTTCATCTGCCGAGCCGCAGCGGAACGGCCCCCTGCCCGTCAACAGGTAGTACAGCGTTGCCGCGACCGAATACTGGTCGGCGGCCGGCCGTACGGTCCGGAAGTCGGTGATCTGCTCGGGCGGCATGAACAGCGGCGTGCCTCCGCTCGAGTTCGCCATCGTCAGCCCGCTCATTTCCGATGACTGATAGGCACGCGCCAGCCCGAAGTCGGCCACTTTCACCATCGGCGAATCAGCCGACTCGACGATCAGCAGATTGGCCGGCTTGATGTCGCGATGGACAAAGCCCCGCTCGTGCGCGTGTCCCAGGGCATCAAGCACCTGCCGCATCAGCGGCACCGCTTTGCCGGCCACCATTGGCCCGTCGCGATCAATCAGCTTGTCCGCGTCGATTCCCGAGACGAACTCCATCGCGATGTAGAGCAGCCCGTCAACGGTCCCCGATTCCAGAAACCCGACGATATTCGAGTGTTTCAGACTCTTCAGCACATCCGCCTCGCGCAGGAAACGGCTGATGGTCGTTCCCGTTGGCCGAACCGCGGGATGGATGATCTTGACGGCCGCGAGTGTCCGATCGCTTTGCCGAGTTCCCCGGTAGACGACACCCATGGCCCCCTTGCCGATTTCCTCTCCGATTGTGTACCCGGGAATCGCCGGTACTGTCGATGGAGCAGCAAGCACCGGCCCGGTTGCCGTCGTGGAGGGGGAATGCGCATCAAACAGCGTTCCCGCCGCCGCGGCGGAGGGACTGGCGGCCGGTAGATCAAGCGTCTGGACGACATCCGATCGCGTGCCGATGCCAATGCGCAGGACCGTCTTGCCACCGTGGATGCGGGTACCGTCCGACAGGTCGGCCCGGGTTACGACCTTGCCGTTCACCATGGTTCCATTGCGCGATCCCATATCAGTCAGCCGGCACAACGGCGGGTTGACTTCGAGCATGAAATGCAGGCGCGAAAAGTAGGGGTCATCGGGCAACTGCAGATGGGCCTCGGGCGCCCGGCCGACCAGAAACGTGTCGTGCGTCTCGAACCGGAAAACTCGACCCAGATGCGGGCCTTCAACAACAGTCAGGGTGATCGCCATCGCCGCAGTTTACCTTGGGTGACTGATGTTTGCAAATGTCGTCACGAGCGTTCCAGGCGCATCAGTGTTCTGTACTTGCCTGTCGCGCAGAATCAGTACTCGTCCGTGACGCCGCCCCCTCCACGCCGCGGAGCGCTGAGATCGCAGCACCGATCAGGCCGAACATGGCTGCGAGCCGGAATACGAACTGCTGTGCCGACAGGTAGGCCCCGCGCTGCGGGCCGCCGAACGAAGTGCCGCCCGGTCCCGCGATGGCCCCCTCCCACCCGCCATGCCCGAGCCCCTGGGCGAGGAGCGTCGCCGCCAGCGCGGCACCGACGGCCTGACCGAAGTTTCGTGCCATCGACAGGAAGCCGTTGGCAACGCTGAGATGTTCCTTCGCAACGTTGTTCAGGGTGGCACTGTTGTTGGGCGGATGGAACAGCCCGCCCCCGATACCCAGCAGCATTAGTGGCCACACGAACTCAATGTACGACGCCTCGGCCCCCGGAAGCGACAGGCCGAACACGGCACCGCTGACGCAGAGCATGCCCGCGGTACTCAGGGTTCGGGCACCGTACCGTCCGCTCAAGCGGCCGACCGTCAGACTCGATACGGTCAGCACGATGGAGAGGGGCACCATCAGCACCCCGGCCATCACCGGCGACAACCCCATCACGATCTGCGCATACAGGGGGAGCAGAAAGTAACACGACACCGCCGCCACGAAGTAGAAGGCGGCCGCGAGCGAACCGCACGTGAACCCCCGCGACCGGAACAAACTCAGGTCGAGCAGCGGCAGAGACGCACGCCGTTCCATCAGCACGAACAGTACCAGAAGCACCGTCCCGCCCATCAGCAGCGCCAGACTGGTCGGGTTCAACAGATTGCCGGTGAACGTCTCGACAAACAGAAAGGGAACGCCAACGGCCCCCAGCGAAAGAAGGGTGCCCAACCAGTCCAACGACCCTCGGCCCGGGGATCGCGGGCCGGACTTCAGGATGATCTGACTCAGGATCAGGCCGAGCACACTGACCGTCAGGATGACGAGGAACAGGGACCGCCAGCCGAACTCGCCGATCAGCAGCCCGCCGACGACCAGCCCGGTGACCTGCGCCATGGCCAGGACCAAGGCATTCACGGCCATCGCCTTCGCCGTTCCGCCTTCGGTAACACCGCGGTGATCTCCGCCATAACGTTGGCAAGCACCAGACCGCCGCCGATCCCCTGCATCACCCTGCAAACGAGCAGCGTCTCCACGGTCGGTGCCAGCGCGCACAATACGGCGCTGACGGCAAGGATGCTCATGCCGACGACGACAATCTTTTGCGCCCCCAGATGTCGGCCAATCGACCGGCCGGCAACAGAGCGGCCGTCACCGCGAGCATGTACGCGACGACCACCCACTTGAGCACGGAGAGGCCGACGCCGAAGTGCCGTGCCATCGCCGGCAGGGCGAGGGTGACAATGAACCCATCCATGTACACAACAAAGTTGCCAC
>JBBQII010000461.1:0-3998 GCA_038324795.1 Gemmatales bacterium | reverse complement strand
GGGCTTTGGCAACTCTTTTTTGCACAGGGCATCTTCGCTTCGTGCCGAATCCTGCCGCGGGCGGTCTACCTGGCGGGAGGGTTCTACTTCGTGGCCGGGTCGATGAGTTTCTTCATCTGGAGCGATGGCAGCGTGCTTTCGCCATGGGCGATGGCACTGCCTTTCGGCATCGGTCAATTGCTGATTGCGTCGATTCTTTACTGGACCCTGGAACGACACCATGCCTGCGAAACCGCCATCTGAAACCGGCCGATACGCCTACGACGGGCTCGACCGCGTCATCCACGAAAAGGCGCGCCTGGGCATTCTCACCAGCCTGCTCACGCATGCCGCGGGCCTGCTGTTCAACGATCTGAAATCGCTGTGCGCGCTGACTGACGGTAACCTGAGCCGGCATCTGCAGATCCTTCAGGAGGCGGGCCTTGTTGAAGTCTGGAAAGGCTTCAAGGGCAAGCGCCCGCAGACCCTCTGCCGCATCACGGCCGCGGGTCGAGCCCGCTTCCGCGAGTATCTGAACATCCTCGAACACGTCATCGCCGATGCGCTTCCCGAAGAGGGCGAAGCCCCCTCCCCCGGCCGCCCCGCGGCCGGCTGGTCGCCTGCGTGAACACCAATAACTAATGCGGCCGGGCGATGCCCGGCATTTTATCGGCTCATTAACTTTGCAATCCCAAGTTATTTGTATCTCAAGGAGAACGCGATGAAAGTCATGGTCGCTGAAGAGATGGGCATGTGTTTCGGCGTGCGCGATGCGCTGGCGGCACTCGACGCGATTGCGGAACCCGGGGCGGTAACGATTCACGGGCAACTCGTTCACAACGAGGTGGTCCTTCACCAACTCGGTGCGCGCGGCTTTCGCATGTCCCGTGAGTCGGATCGTGAACGCCTGCCCGAGACGGAGATGGTTCTGATCACCGCGCATGGCATCAGTCAGCGTGAGCGAACACGGCTGGAGTCGGCCGGAAAGAAACTGGTTGATACAACCTGCCCTCTCGTCCGTCGCGTTCACGACACGGCCATGCGGTTGCAACGGGAGGGCTATCACATCGTGCTGATCGGCCGGCCCGGGCATGTGGAAGTTCGCGGAATCGTCGAGGATCTGCAAGCGTTCGATGTCGTTGAACGCGCTGCGGACGTACGACGACTGCCGTTGAGCCGGCTCGCCGTCGTGTGCCAGACGACGATCGCGCCGCGCACCGTGGCCGAACTTCATGCCGCCGTGGTGGCCGCCAACCCGCATGCGGAGATCCGCTTCGTCGATACCACCTGCCAGCCGACGCGATTGCGACAGCACTCCGTGGAGAAGCTGATTCCGCTGGTCCAGGCGATGGTCGTCGTCGGCGGCAGCAACTCGAACAACACCCGCGAACTGGTGGAACTCTGCCGGCGCAACGGTCGAAAGACCTGGCAGGTCCGTGATGCAAGTGAGCTGCAGAGTGATTGGTTCCGCGACATCGACTGCGTCGGCCTGACGGCCGGCACGTCAACGCTGGACGAAACAATCCGCGAGGTACGCGACTGGCTATATCACCATCAGCCGACGCGACTGCCGCGCGTTCAGTCGTCGGCGGAATGGGTTCGCTACTTCAAACAGAACGCGGTCAATCTTCGACCAATCCCGTGGGAACAGGGCGCGTGCATCACGCCCGATGAACTGTCGGCCATCGCGTCATCGCTGCGCGGTTGGCAACTCGGCGAAACGTCGGATGGCCGACAACTGCGCGCTGTCGCACGCCGCTATGCCGATACCATGGGCGACCCGGAATTCAACGAGGCGATCGATCTGTTCATTAAGGAAGAACAACGGCACGGCGAGACCCTCGGCCTCTTCCTCGATCTGGCCGGCGTCGAGCGCGCCCGCTCTGACTGGGGCGACAACATCTTCCGCGTCTTCCGGCACGCCCTGCCTCGCATCGAGATCTGGGCGACCATCGTAATCGTCGTCGAGGTGCATGCCCTGATCTACTACAACGCCCTACGCCGGGCGACCGGCTCGCCCGTGCTGCGGCGCATCTGCGAGCAGATCCTCGCGGACGAAATGCCGCACATCCGTTTCCAGTGCGAACGCCTGGCCATCCTGCACCGCAACCGCTCGCGGCCGCTTCTCGCCTTCACGATGTTGATTCACCGGTTCCTGTTCACAGGAATTACCCTCGCCATCTGGATCGGCCATCGGCGTGCGCTGCGCGCGGGTGGCTACACTTTCAATCGCTTCTGGCAGGCAGCGTGGAACAAAATGAACGCCGCCTGGCGACGGATGTCGCCGGGGCGGTATCGCTGGATTCAACCTGGCGATACAACTTCAGAATTCTGTCAGATTGCGTCGCGAAGCAAATTCCCGCTTTCATCACAACCGCTTCGGATATAGAATGTGTTTCTTGCCTGCTACCCGCCTTAAATCTCTCCCCTGCGGCATTCCCTGTCGAGGCCTGACACGATTCTCGGTGAAGGAAGACCCGGCATGCGTGATGCGAATCGACTGGGTGCGCGAGCACTGTTCACGATGTTGAGTATTGTCGCGGGCGCCGCATGGGCGTCGGCTCAGCCGGCGATCGATCACTTCGAGAAGAAGGTACGCCCGCTGCTGGTCGAGAAGTGCTTCGCCTGCCACGGGCCGGACAAGCAGAAGGGCGGCCTGCGCGTCGATTCGCGCTCGGCACTGCTGCTGGGCGGAGATCGCGGCACGGCCATTGTTGCCGGCAAGCCGAAGGAAAGCCTGCTGCTGCACACTCTCGCCCACGACGGCGAAGTGAAGATGCCGCCGAAGAATAAGCTGTCGCCCGCGGAGATCGCCGCCGTCACGGAGTGGGTGCAGGCGGGTGCGCCATGGCCGAACTCGGAAGCGACGGCACCGATGCCCGTCGCACCCAAGGCCGGCCCGCGCGAGTTCACCCGCGAGGAACAGAACTACTGGGCCTTTCAGCCCGTGAAACGGCCGACTGCTCCCGTCATCAGCGATTCCAAGGTCCCGCTTCGCAACGATATCGACCGTTTCCTGCTTGCAAAGCTGCATGAAAAGGGCCTGTCGTTCGCGCCGGCCGCGGACCGGCGCACGCTCATCCGCCGTATCACGTTCGACCTCACGGGGCTGCCGCCGACGACCGCCGAGGTCGATGCGTTCATGAAGGATGACGCCCCCGACGCCTACGACAAACTTGTCGAGCGCTTGCTTGCGTCGCCCGGCTACGGCGAGAAGTGGGGCCGGCGCTGGCTCGACGTCGCCCGCTACGCGGACAGCAACGGCATGGATGAAAACCTCGCCTACGTGAACGCCTGGCGTTACCGCGACTGGGTGATCAAGAGCGTCAACGACGATAAGCCCTACGACCAGTTCGTTCGCGAACAGATTGCCGGCGACCTGATTCCCGGCGGCAGTGACAGCGAACGCGCCGACCGCCTGACGGCTACCGGCTTCCTCGTTATCGGACCCAAGATGCTCGCGGAAGACGACCCGATGAAGATGCGTATGGACATCATCGACGAACAACTCGACACGCTCGGTCAGGCGGTCATGGGTCTGACGCTCGGCTGCGCCCGCTGCCACGATCACAAGTTCGATCCGCTGACAGCCGCCGACTACTACAGCCTGGCCGGCATCTTCTACTCCACGAAAACGATGAAGACGTTCAACGTGGTGGCCACCTGGAATGAACGGGGGCTGGGCGGGCCGCAATCGAACGCGGCACTGGCGGTACATGATAAGAAAGTGGCTGTCGCCAAGAGCGCCCTGTCTACCGCCGAAAAGAAACAGAAGGCCGGCACCCCTGAAGAGCAGGCCGCCGCGAAGCCCGAAGTTCAAAAGCTGCGCGACCAACTGGCCGCGGCGCAGAAGGCTCGGCCCGCCGTCGATGAAGTGATGGCCGTCGAAGATAACAAACCCGAGAACCTGAAGATCCACCTGCGCGGCAATCACCTCACGCTGGGCGACGAGTCGCCCCGGCGATTCCCGAAGATCATGGCGGGGGCCGTTAACCCGCCCATCAAAGGTGACCGCAGCG
>JBBQII010000460.1:0-4005 GCA_038324795.1 Gemmatales bacterium | reverse complement strand
TACCGTCGGCGTGGTGACCGCCAGGTAGGTCCGTTCGAGGGCCGCGGGTATCGGCAGTGCTTTGCCGTCTTTCGGGTTGATGACCACTTTCGGGCGAATCTCCAGTTTCAACACGCTGTTGCCGAGCTTCGGTTCCGGCGGGTCGGGCAGTTCGACGACGCCCGTCGACGGATCGTACGGCCTCTTCGGCTTCGGGCCTTTCACCGGCTTGAGCGGCGTAGCGACCTTCGCGGGCAGCATCATTGCTTCCAGTTCCACCGCATCGATCGTCTGCTGCTGCAGCGTCCAGCCTGGCAGCGACGACACCGGTGCCCCTTCGATCTTGCGCGATTGCGTCGAAATGACATCCGTCACCGGTCGATCCTCGGCCACTTTGCGTGCGGCCACGGCGAACTCGGGATGGTTGGCGGCAATCTCGAAGTCGCCATCCTTCAACGCATTGGCACCCAGCGTGGTGCCGCGCAGTTCGCGGTGCAGTTGCCAGTGCTGCGGCAGCGTGAAGAACGTGGTCGCGTACGGACTCGCCGTCGGCAGGTCGAGCGTTCGCACCGCCTGCTGCCAGTGGGCACGCATCAGAATCCGCAGCGGCCGCATTGATCGCATCGCTTCCAGGTGGGCGTTGACGTAGTCACGCGATCGCTCCAGCGCGACGGCGGATGCCAGGCGCTCCTCCGCTTCGCGAAGCAAGCGATCGGCATTCAGTACCGGCGGGGCAACAGCGGTCAGTTCCGCGTGCGTCTGCCGGACTTTCTTCAACTGAATCGTGGCCAGGTCGCGCGACCACTGGGCCGCCTGCGGGGCGATCAGCCGGCTGTGGTTCTGCCACTTCACGACCAGGCTGTTCGGCGACAGGTCGCTGGTGAAAACGATGGCCGAGGTCAGGTCGAATTCCGGCAGCGTGATGCGAGTCCCTGAGATCTCGCGCTTCGAGTTGAACTGCAGCGATTGCACACGCGCCGGCGTGATCTCCCATGGCTGTGAACCATCGGGAATCAGCGGAACGTTCATGCTCAAGTTGGCAACCGACCCTTGCGGCGGCACGTACTGTGCTCCGTCGCCCAGCCAGATCGGCAGCACGAGGACGCCTTTGTCGCTGCGAAGTACGGCGGCCTTCACGGACGGATGCGATGTATCGATCCAGATCGGCGATTCGCGCAGCGACAGCAGGATCGGTTCGAGCATCTGAATTTCCTGGTTGAGCAGGGCCAGCATCAGCAGGCGGTCGCGCCCCTGATGGCTGTCAGCCAGGAAGCGGTCCGACGAGAAGGCCAGCCCCCGGACGCCGGCTGCCAGGCCGAGGTAAGTGAGCAGGCGGATCTGTTCAGGCTGCGGGCCGATCGGCTCGGTGATTTCGCTGGCGCGCTTGTCGCCGTAGACGAGCCTCATCTGCCATTCGGGAATGTGCGTCTGCACCCACGTCCAGTGCAGGGTGTTGCCGATGGTCAACCGGCGGCGCTGCATCAGCCAGTCGCGGTAAGAGGTCAGTTCCAGGCTGCTCATCAGCGGGAAGCGGTGTGTTCCGACCATCTCGACATGGTGCGACAGGTCGCGGAAGCCGTCCCAGACGTCCGCGCCGCGCGGCCGGTTCGGGTCAGCCAGCGAGATCGCCTTCGCGGTCCGTTCGAGTGATGGGCCGCGCTCTGCCTGCAGCGCGCCGCCCAGATCCCAGAAGAGGACGGCATCGCCGGACATGAAGCGTGTGATCGCGGTGGCGAGTCCTTCGACGTCGCGCGCGGTGGCCAGGTCGCTGCCGCCGCGGCCGGTGAGAGTGGTCGGCGGTTTTTGATCGCCGACGAGGGGCAACCGCGGCACGATCCAGAAGCCGTGGCTGACCGATTCTTCGATCTGTTCAACGGGCACGTTCGGATCGAACCAGACGGTGTTGAACCCGGCATCACGCAGCGTCTTGAGCGGTGTATCCGAGTAACGGATGGCGCGGAAGAAGAACGGCTTGCCGCCGACGAACAGCTTGTCCTGTTCCATGCGGACGAGGACGCCGCGATCGTTGCGGGCGACCGGGGCCGAGACTTTCGGCTGCGCGGCAGGCGATACGGGCACCGGCGGCTGCGCCCCGCGCACGGGGCCGATCTCAAGGTCGTCGATATAGACGTCGATCTGTCCCGGGCCGGTGTAGAGGTTCAGTACCAGCCGGTCGATGTAAGCGTCGGTCAGGTCGAGGTCGCGGCGGAACTGTGCGCGCAGCAGTTGCTGTTGATCCTTCATCAGCTTGACCGGGTTCGACAGTTCGAGCTTCTGCCATTTGCGTGTCAGCTTGTACGAATCACCTGTGAGCATCACGGTCATCGGCTCATCGAGTTGCCTCGGGTTGCGTTCGCGCGGCAGCACCAGGCGGGCCTGCAATTGTACGCCGGCGCGGTTTGCCTTCACCCAGACGCTGGCGGTCAGATCCTCGACGACCGGCGCGGGCTGCGACGGGTAGTAGTAACTGGCATAGTTGTTTTCGTTCTTGGCTTCGGGGCAGATCAGCTGAATGAACTCGGAGGTTGTGCCGAGATGGGAATATTCGATGGAAAGTTGGTGAACTTTCTCTTCGGAACGGACGTTGTCCTCGCCGCGGACCCAAGCGGTCTGCCGGCCTTCAAAGCCGTTGCGGTGGATCTGCTGGGCCGACACCGGCAGGCGCGCGAGCAACCCGCCCGCCAGCCCGATCAGCGCTGCGGCGATGAATCGCTTGCCCAGTCCGCCCCGTTTGCCGCATTCCATTGCCGGCTCCTGTCCATCCTGCGGGCGCGAAGCGTCGTCCCTGACGCTCCACGGCGATGCACTTGGCCCCGATACCCTGAGTCGCGTGGGAAGGGAAGAGCAATGTTCAGCGGGCGTAGCCGCGTTCGCAAGAACGCGGGTGGGCGGGACCCGTATGTCGACGCTTGCTTCCGCTGCGCGGGCGGGATAGTCTGTCTATATCGCTGTTTGTGCTTCGCCGACTTCCGCATGGGTATCGCACGATGAAAAAGCTGTCGACTCTCTTCGCATTGCTGCTGTTCGTTCCCGCCGTTCGGGCGGAGGTGGATTTTGTCAAGGACATCAAGCCGGTCATCGAGGCCGCGTGCATCAAGTGCCACTCCGGCCCCAAGGCCAAGGGCGGCCTGAGCATGGAGACGCTTGCCGGCCTGATCAAGGGCGGCAATGAAGGCGCGGTGCTGGTGCCCGGGAAGTCCGCCGACAGCAAGATCTACACGTTCATGACGCTGCCGAAGACCGACGACTCGCGCATGCCGCCCGACGGCGAACCGCTGCCGAAAGCGACTGCCGACAAGATGAAAGCCTGGATCGACGAAGGGGCCAAGTGGCCCGAAAGCGTGATCATCAAGGGCCCGCAGAAGGATGTCCCGAAGGTCACGGTTGATGAGACCGGTCTGCCGATTTCACCCGCCGAGAAGGCCGCGATCGAGAAACTGGAAAAGGCCGGGGCGTTCGTGACGCGTCTGGCGCAGAACACCAACTGGCTGCGCGTTGACTTCACCCACCGGGGCAAGGACGTGAAGGACGACGAACTGATCCTGCTGAAGGACTGCCCGAACCTCGTCGAGTTGAACCTCGGCGGCCTGGCAATCACCGACGCCCAGACCGTGCACCTGAAGCCGCTGGTGAACCTGAACCGTCTGCAACTGCACCGCACGAAGATCACCGACGCGGGCCTGGCGAACCTCGCCGCCCTGCCGAAACTCGTTTCGCTGAACCTGTACGAGACCGCCATCACCGATGCCGGCATCCAGCAGTTGAAGGGGAACAAAAGCCTGAAGAAACTCTACGTATGGCAAACCAAGGTGACGGAAGACGGCGCGAAGCAACTGGCCGCGACTCTGACCGGCATCGACGTCAACCGCGGCTACGAACTGCCACCGGAACCGAAGAAGGAAGAACCCAAAAAGGAAGAACCCAAAAAGGAAGAGCCCAAGAAGGAAGAGCCCAAGAAAGAAGAGCCCAAGAAAAAGGGGCCGGCTAAGAAGGATGATCCGAAGAAGGTTGAACCCAAGAAAGACG
>JBBQII010000459.1:0-4012 GCA_038324795.1 Gemmatales bacterium | reverse complement strand
TCAGAGCGCATAATGAGTGAAGTGGGACATGGCTTTCTGTCTGTTGAATGCGTAATGAAAGAAATGATGTAAGTACTTCTCGTTCCTATTTCCGAATTCCGAATTCCGCATTCCGCATTCCGCATTTCCCGTTCTGCCATCCTGACAGTCACTTCATGCTGGTCTTGCATTGTGCCGGGCAACTCGTCAAGATAGTGATGTTACGTATCCTGATGACAGTGCGGAAGTTGCGCTGAGCGAGTGTCGAGCGGCGGGCCGCGGTACGCGGTTTGCTGCAGAATATCTCAGCGGTTCCGTGTGGAATACGCCGACCTGTCGCGGTGATGTGGATGATTCCGCATCCCGGGCGGTTGAGGTGAACAGCATGACCGAGTTGAATTCCCCGTATTCGATCTTGATCACCGACGACGATCGGGGTGTGCGCAACGCGCTTGCCGAGATCGTCGAGTCGAGGGGGTTTCGTCCGCGCGTCGCTCAGTGCGGCGAAGAGGCGCTCGAGATCGTTCAATCCGAGCCAGTGCATCTGGCTCTGCTCGACATGTACATGCCGGGGCTGACGGGGCTTGAGACACTGCAGCTGGTACGCCAGGTCAACGCAGTGCTGCCCGCCATCCTGATCACCGCCGATGCGACAATTGAAGTGATCCGACAGGCATTCAACGCCCATGTTTACAGCGTGATCCCCAAGCCGGTGAACAAGAACATTGTGCTCAGTACAGTTGTCAGGGCACTCATCCGCGTATACGGTCACTGTGAAGACACGCACTCCCACTCTGCAGATTGAAGGAGAAAGGCAACGATGAAAGTCATCCCGCTGAACGACAAGATTCTGGTCGAACGCGTCGAGGCCGAAGAGAAGACCGCCGGCGGCATCGTGCTGCCCGATACGGCCAAAGAGAAGCCGAAGCAGGGCAAGGTCCTTGAACTCGGCGAAGGCAAAGTCCTCGAGAATGGCAAGCGGGCTGCCTTCCAGGTCAAGAAGGGCGACAAAGTCCTCTTCACGTCCTACGCCGGCAGTGAAGTCACCGTCGACGGCAAGGAATACCTGATCATGACCGAGGAAGACATCCTCGCCGTCGTGACGTAATTGCCTTTTCGCGGCGTACGCGTCCCGCGTGCGATTCTGAGGTCAGAGTCACACGCGGGACGCGTAAGCCGCAGACGATAACTCATTCGTCATCATCATCTTCCCCACGCGGCCGGAAGAATGCCGCCCGTACCGGGGCCGGTGTTCGTGAATTCGCTCCCTTCACCGCTTTCCAGATCACTTCATTGAATCGCAGATCATCGGCCGCATCCTCGGTATCGAAGTTCGCAAGTCCAGACCATTCCTGTCCCCAGGCACCCGCCAGGTTCTTCGCTTCACGATCGGTCTTCGGCACCTCATGCGTGTACCCGGTGAAGTCCGGCTTGCCGGTGAAAGAGTTGTACATCGGCCGGGCCGCGGCGTCGAACTGGCTCATCGGCTTCAGTCCCAGAATCAGCTCCATCGTCCGCAGCAAACTCGATGTCGAGTACATCGTCGAATCGACGAACTTGCGCTTCGTGTAAGGTGAAATCACCAGCGACACTACACGATGGGCATCGACATGGTCAGGCCCGTTCTGGGCATCGTCCTCGATGACGAAGATGGCCGTTTCTTTCCAGAACTTCGACTTGCTCACGCCTTCGACCAGCATGCCGAGCGCCAGATCATTGTCCGCGACCATCGCCGTCGGCGTCGGCGTGCCAAGCCGGGTGCCCGACGTGTGATCGTTGGGCAATCGCACGATCTGCAGGCGCGGCATGTCGCCTTCCTTTTCGAATCGCTTCACCTCGCTGACAAACCGCTCTGCCCGTTTGACGTCGAGGTACTCCAGATCGTAACCGTGGAAGCCCGGGTCGAAGTGTTCGCCTTCGAGCGCCTTGACTCGCGGCCGATCCGGCTCATAAGTACCGTCGGGCTTCTTCTCGCCGGTAGCCGTCCACTCGCCGTAGCTGCGATAGCTGACCTTCGCCTCGGCCGCGCGATCCCAGAGGTAGCCGCCCGCCGGCCGTTCGATGTAGTCGTACTCCCCTTCCGAGGGATAGCCGATCCGCTTGCCGCCCCGGTAGCTGAGCGGCCAGGCCTTCTCGGTAAAGTCGGTCGCGTACGCCCCCATCGACCATTCGTGCCCGTCGGCCGAGACTTCGCCTTCGACATACGTGTTGTCGAGAAGCACAAACTCTTTCGCGAGTTTGTGATGGTTCGGCGTGATCGCCTCGGGAAACAGGCACAGCCGCGGGTCGCCGTTGCCCTGCGGCAGATCGCCGTAGACCTGATCGTAGGTGCGGTTCTCCTTGATGACGTAGATCACGTACTTGATGGGTGACGGGTCGCCGACTTTCTTCGGGATCGGGTTATCGACCTCGACGCCTTCGTTCAGCACGCTTGCGTCTTTCTTCAGCGGGCTGCAGGCGTAGGCTTGTTTGGAATAGTCAGCCATCTTGTCCGGCGTGGGCATGTCGATGAAGCTCAGCGTGCCGGTGAACAGCGAGCCGATGTACTCGGTCACATTGGTCGCGCGCCCCGCATAGGGGTTGGGGCCGTTGCGGTTGGATTTTGAGTACATCCCTTTCCCGTTGGCGACGATGATCCGCTTTGAATCCGCATGGTAGCGCACGCAGGTCGGGTACCAGCCGGTCGGGATGAAGCCGAGCGGCACCGCCTTTTCCGGATCACTGATATTGAACACGGCCAGGTTGCTCGCATCGGCATTGGCGACGAAAAGAATCTGCCCGTCAGGCGTCAGCGTCAGGCTGTTGGGCGTGTTGCCGCTGGGGGCCTGCGGGTACAGGGCACAGTTGATCGTCTGCATGGTTTTGCCGTCGGCGGTGTTCAGCACCGTCACCAGTGTCGAGTTCGCACAGGCCACCAACAGTGACTTGCCATCGGGGGTTAGAATCATCTCAGTGGGATGCTGGGCCGTGGCCCAAAGGGCAGTCACGCGGTTCTCTCCGAGATCAACAACAGCGATTGCTTCGCCGGCCCACAGACTCACGAAGACGCGTTTGCCTTTCGGATCAGGAAGGACGGCATAGGGGTGAACCGGGTCGGGGTCTTTGACTTTCGCGACAGCCTTCTTGTCTTCATCCTTCTTGCGGCCGTCGTCCGGGCTGGGCGGCTCGCCTTTCGGCTTGCCGGCGTTCTTCGCGTCGACGACGGTTCGGCCCAGCGGGATCGTCACTTTGTTATCGGGATTGTCGACGGGGATGCGCACCAGCACATCGCCCCAGGTGGCCAGTGCGAACAGATCACGGCCGTCCTTGTCGATCGCCAGTCCGCCGATCAGGCGCTTGTCACCCCCGGTCGCGGGGATGGCGATCGTTTTGCCGTTGAACAGATCGCCGCGGTTGAAGTCGAACTCGTGAACGACTTCGTACTCGCCGCCGCTGGCATACAGCTTCCGCCCGTCGGGCGAGAAACAGATGCCGTAGAACGTCTCATCCACTACCTTGCGGCTTACCACGCGATTGCGGGCCTTCTCGAGTGCGACGACCAGAATCTCATGCTCGCGCATGCCGGCATGAAGCACCGCGATGTACTGCCCGCTCGGGTGCATGGCGATGTTCACCGGGAAGTTGCCGACTTCCATCGCCCTGCCCGCAGGCCGCAATTTCCAGGTGTTCGGCAGTTGTACCGTGCCATCGAGCGTGATGCCCGGCAGCACACGCTGTTCGTGCAGCGGCGTGTCTTTCTCCGCGGCGGGGCCCGCTTCGAGCAGCATGAACATGCCGGCGACGCCCAACAGCATGATGATTGCGGAGATGATGGAACGCTGACGCATGGAAACTCCGTGCAAGGGCAACAGACCGTGGAAAAAACTACTTACGCTTACGCTTCGATCCGCGGGGCTGCTTCTTCGCTTCCTTCAGGAATCGTTCAATTTCTTCTCGCGGCAAACCCTGGAGGAACTCCGCAACGTCCAACCCCGCGATCCGTTCCTGCGCGCTCATTCCCGCGAGCCGCTCTTCCGGGGTCAATTCGGCAAGA
>JBBQII010000458.1:0-4035 GCA_038324795.1 Gemmatales bacterium | reverse complement strand
GGCCACCCAGTCGCCCCAGTGCGCCTTAAGCGTCGCCTTCTCCTGCTTCATCGGGGCTCGGTCATGCTCGTAGTTGGCCATCAGGGCGGCCTTCAGGGCCTGCTCATAACGGCCCTGCACCATTTCGCGGGCCACGAAACGCCCGTCGGACGCCATCGAGCCAAACCGCTGATCGTCGAAGTAGTTCGGCACGCCCACCTTCTGCAGTTCCGGCACGGCCGCCCGCGCGGCGTCGACCGCCTTGGGCGACATCGACCGCAGCGTGAGGGTGAAACGGTTCGCATCAATATCGGTGGACGCGAATTCGCCGGGGCACTGGCCCAGATAGTTAAGGTCGACACCCGGATGCGTGAAGTTCCGCTGCGGACCGCGGAAGATGGTGAGGTACTGGATTGTGCGCGCATGCCGATCCTTGAGCCCGCCATAGGAGAGACGGGTCAGCGGGAACTTCCAGCGCTTGCGGATCAGCGTCAGTGCATCAGGTGTGGTCCAGTTGATTTTTTCGAGCCGATAGAGCGCGTACGCGCCTTCCGACGGCACGACCGACGTCAACTCCTCGACACGGAAGTCGTTGGGAATCTGCTTGAGCTTCATACGGTTCGGATGCGGATTACGCGCGAAAGTGACAAGAGCGCGCAAAAAAAGGACCGGCAGAATAGAATTCAAAACCGTCGCCCACTCAGTCTCGAACCCGAATTTCTGCCGGTCCATCAGTGGCGAGTGATTGCTCACTCGAACTGACTATTAGGCACCCTTTTTCACGGGAACAACAGTCACTGAACAAATTCTCCGGATTCTTTCCAGATCAGTCTGAAGCACGTATTTTTGCGTCGCTGATTGCCCCGACAGATCCTGCGGGCAGCGGCTCGCCCGGCTCCACAATCGGTGGCGGAAGGACCGTTTCGACACTCGACTTCTTCCGGCTGACCGGCTTGAGGAAGTCCCATTCGTCGCTGCCGGCGTCATCGTTCTTTTTCGTAACTGGCCGGGGGGGCGGGGCGGGATCATCGAGCATCGACGGGAAGGGCACCACCACCGGTTCGACGATCGGCACGGCCATCGCCAGGGTCTTCAACTCGCCCGCCAGCAGGTCCAGCGTGGTCGGGTGCGTCGGCACCCCATAGCGGCTCATGCAGGGAACGGTGATGATCTCACTGTTGTCGAGGTCAGACTGATCGAGGCTGTGCCGTGCGCACGTGATGGTGACGTTTCGGTGGCGTGTGAAGTCGACCGGATTGACGGCAATGTTCCGCAGCCCCTTCGGCTCGATCAGCACCAGCAGGTCGATCGGGATGCCCGCATCGCCGGCACGCATCGCCAGGCTGCGGGCCGGACCCGCCCCGTACTCGAAACCGACGATCACGAACTTCAGGTTCGGGTTGCAAGCATGCGAGTCACGCAGTTCCCGCCACAGGCACGACTCATGGTAGAACTGGGCGAAGTACGTCCGGACGAAGCCGAGTTCCTTGAGGTGATCGCGCACGCCGCTCAGGTTGCCGCAGCAAAGCGGGTCAGCCCCGTTGACCATGATGACGCAGACATTCTGCCGGCTGATGGCCGGGATATCCGCACAGGCCCGTACCGAATCAGGCAGCGGCGACGGCACGTTGTTGAACACATGCATGCAGCCGGGCAGCACGAACATGCAACCGCTCAGCAGCAACATCGATCGGCAGGTTTGCCCGAACATGCGAGATTCTCCAGCCGCTGACGATGACCGACACCGCGTTACCATCCCTTTCTTCGTCAATCGCTGTAGAACCGGTGCAATCCGTTCGGTCGATGCAGCTTTCGCACGTTCGCGCGGCAGGGGGCTGTTCGGGTTATGGAAGCCCGGCAATCTGGGGGGCTTCACGTCATCGGCACGATCTTCCCTGTCTTCACTGACTCACATTCCTGAAAGCACATGACCAGGGCATCGCGCGCGAGCTTCGCGCTCAGGAGTGCCGGTTCGACTCCATGACGGATGCCATCAACCGCGGCCTGTATTTCAAGAGTGAACGCCGCGGCCGGGTCGCCGCTGCCCGGCAAAGCAGGGTGCGACGTGCTGCCGTCGGCCGCATACAGCGTCAGCGGGCAGGTGCCCGATTCGTAGACGAGCGTCGCCTTCTCGAAGTAAATCTCGTAGCCGTGCACGAACGGTCGGCCCGACATCGCCAAGGCACCCGATGAACAGGTAATCGCCGGGCCGCCCGGGCCATAAAGATACTGCGTGGTCAGGTGTTGAACGGTTTCGCCTTCGACTCGGCCAGTTGAAAAGACGGCATCGGGCACGCCGGCGAGCAGGCCGATGAAGTGCGTGTCGTGAATGTGCAGATCAATTGCCGGGCCGCCGGTCTTGGCCGAGTCGCCGATGTCGGCTGACCAGTCGGGCCGGGAGATCACGCGCTTGAAGTGCCCGCCGAGCAGCTTCCCGAAACGCCCGTCGCGCGTCACTTCGGCGGCATACGCGAACTCGGGGAAAAACGGCAGCACATGGGCGACCATCAGAAACCGGTTGGCACGCCGGGCGGCTTCCAGCATCGCGTCGGCATCGGCAGGGGTCAGGGCCATCGCCTTTTCGACCAGCACATGCTTCCCGGCCGACAGCGCCGCGATCGCCGTCTCGGGATGCAGATGCGTCGGGTTGCAGATATCGACCAGATCGATTTCCGGGTCGGCCAAGAGCGATTCCAGCGATTCGTGCCGATGCACGCCGGTCAGATCAACATGCTCGCCCGGAGGGCCGAAGTTCCCGCGGATCGACGTCCAATCCCCGGCCAGCTTCTTCTTGTCCCGACTGCAGACTGCCGACAACTTCGCGCCCTTGACTCCCTTCATCCCGAGGTAGTGAATCCAGCCCATGAAACCGATGCCGACGAGTCCGATACGGAGCATGATGGTGGGTTCTCTCTTGTCGAAGGCGCGGAGGAAGGCGTCGCGGTCTGATGAAAGTTTACGGTCGGGCAGAAGCCGATTCACGCGGAATCCGGCCACTGCGGTCAATCGGAGCAGTGTTCGAGTTCAGCGTTGATCAAGGAATTTTGCCCCGTTCGCTTGCCGACAGTGAGTCGCCTACTGCTATTACACGCTTATCTACCAGCGCAGCCCGGTCGGCCTGCCGGTGTCCGCCGTGCTGGCCAACGCGAAGGAACCCGAAAAGCTGAACCGTCTGCCGCAGGAGATCGCCGGGGAAGCGGTGACGGAGGGCCCGCTCAGCGGTCACCCGACTGAAGTAAGCGGGGCGACGAGGCGGGCAGGATCTGATGAACCTTGACATATCTGAATGTCGAGATATATTAACATCGGGAGAATTGTGAATGGCCATCGACACGCTGATCGATCTGAGTCGCCTTGCCCAAGCGGCCGAATGCCTGAAGATTCTGGCGCATCCGCATCGATTGCGGATGGTCGAGATGCTGCTCGCATCACGCTACAGCGTCGGTGAATTGGCCGAGGCCTGCGGAATCCCCAGCAACATTGCATCGGGACACCTGCGTCTGATGCAGCGGTGCGGCCTGCTCGCACCGGAACGCGATGGACGGAACGTTTTCTACCGGATTACCGACCCGTGTGTGGGCAAATTGATGAAGTGCATCCGCGAGCGGTTTGCGACGGCTCGCGGGGCGTGACTGCCCGGATGAAATGTCTTGATGTTGCAACCTGTTGACCTTTCAGGGGATTCTCCATGAGTGTTTCAACCATCAGTCCGCGAGACCTTGCCGCCAGGCAGCAGCGCGGTGAGCCGATCGATTTGATCGACGTCCGGACTCCCGTCGAGTTCCAGGAGATGCACAGCACGTACGCCCGCAATGAGCCTTTGGGGAATCTCGATCCCGCGGCAGTGATGTCCGCACGGGACACGAAAGCCACCGATGCTCCCCTCTATGTCATTTGCCGCTCGGGAAGCCGGGGGCGGCAGGCCTGCGAGAAGTTCCTGTCGGCCGGCTACACGAATGTGGTCAATGTCGACGGCGGCACCCTGGCCTGGGCTGAGTGCGGTCTGCCGGTCAATCGCGGGAAGAAGCACATGTCACTGGAGCGCCAGGTACGCAT
>JBBQII010000457.1:0-4054 GCA_038324795.1 Gemmatales bacterium | reverse complement strand
ATCCTGAGGTTCTGTCCATTGCATCCCGACGGCGAATCAGTTGCCTCACTGAAAATTATAACGTCCCGGTGTCGGCATGCAATGGACAGAACCTCAGGATCGCGAACACCGGCGAAGCGTGAACAAAGCGATTTCTGGCCGGACGTTGAACCGAAGCTTCAATCCGTAGCCGACGCCCTTGTTCACATAAACATGCGTTGACTTGTGCTTGTACATTCCGGCGGCGAACTGCCGGCCTTTGCGGCCGAGGAAGAACCGGCCCAGGCCGGGCCAGTCGATCTGCCCGCCGTGCGTATGACCGCTGAGCATCAGATCGCAGCGATGCTCGCCGAGCAGATGAACTGTTTGCGGGTTGTGAGCCATCACGATTCGCGGGGTGAGCGGGCAGAGGTCTTTGAGCGCCTGGTCGGGATCGCATTCGCGGGACCAGAGGTCGTCGAGCCCGGCCAGGTACACTTTGCAGTCGTCCTTCTCGATCGCCAGCGATTCATTGCGCAGCACGCGGATCCCTTCGTCCTGCAGCGCATCGACCACGGCGCGATGCAACCCGCGGTGCCGGCGAAAGCCCAGCGAGTTGCGTACTGAGAAATCGTGATTGCCGAGCACCGCAAATACCCCGTGCGGGGCACGTAGTCGAGCCATCGAGCGGGCCACCTGCCGCACATGGCGATAGCCCTTGTGCACAAAGTCGCCGGTGAGCGTGATGACGTCGGGCTGCTGCGCGAGCGTCATATCCACGACGCGCGGGAGATAGTCATCGGGAAGATGGGTGCCGCCGTGCAGGTCGGAGAGTTGCGCGATGCGGAAGCCGGCAAACGGCGTCGGCAGGTGCGGAACGTCGATCGGGTGCGGATTCAGCTCCAGCCAAGTCGGCTCCACGCGGCGGGCGTAGCCCACACGAGCCCATGTCCGGCCGATCCATTGTGCGGCTTGCAGGGCCACCGGCACGGCTTGTGACTGCGATGACTGAGTTGAATGCCCGCTCATGACTGTCCATCAGGTATCAGGGGAAGCAATACTCACCGCAGTGCGATTCTGATGCCGTGCCCGGCCAATCGATCTGCCTGACGAGATATTGATACGAAGCGGCAATGAAAAAAAGCCGGTGGGCGATGCCTTTTCTCGGCATGTCCAACCGGCCGTGCAATCGTTGCCGTGATACGTGCGGGTAGGTCAGACTACTTCCTCGTCGACCTCATCCTCTTCCTCATCGTCGTCATCGTCATCGTCGAGATCATCATCGTCATCAAAGTCGTCGTCGAAGTCATCGTCTTCATCAAGTTCATCGAAGTCGTCGTCTTCATCGTCGTCGAAGTCTTCGTCATCATCGAAGTCTTCGTCGTCGTCTTCCTCATCGTCATCGTCATCATCTTCATCTTCGTCGTCGAGTTCTTCTTCCTCGACAGCGGCAAGTTGCGGCATCAATGCCGTATTCCATTCTTCCCATTGAGTTGACGCGGGAGCGGCCAGGACTTCCGCGAGGGAAGAGATCAGCAGAGGGGAACGCCCGAACATCGTGTTTTCCTCAGTCTCGAACAGGAAGTTTCGCATTCCCCGGCCGGTGTGGTGCATCCCTTCACCGGAACAGTTTCGCATCTACTGGACCGGCGGGGAATCAGGCCGGTCCATCCCTTTGCGAGCGCTGGCTCGATCGACAACGCCGGTCCCCAGTCCGCCGGCCGATTCCGTCGAATGGGGGACGATGTACGGGGGGTCTTAGGAAACATTACGCAGCTTGTCAAGCCGACTGAAATCTTTCTGTTTCGCCACGGCACATTCTTTGTCGTTCACTCGGAAAACCAGCCAGGATGCCTTGAGATAACACGGGAATTTCTCCATCATTTCATTGTGCCCTTGCACGATTTCACCGTGCGTACGAGACGATGCGAATGGCCGCTGCCGATACAGTTCCGAATCTGCCGCGTTTGTCGGACGGGGGGCCGCGCTACGTCGAAACACCCTTCGACCCGGCTCAGCACGCAGGCTGGATGGCCGAGCCCTGGAACACGGCCACGGCCGTGCTGTTCGTTCTAATTGCCATCGGCTGGGCATGGACGTTGCGCGGCCGGTACCGGCAGTACCCGTTTCTGACAATGTGCCTTCCCGTTCTCTTTGTCGGCGGCATTGGCGGAGTGCTTTATCACGGCACCCGGTCGCACCGCGCGTTCTTTCTCATGGACGTGCTGCCGATCTCGATCATCGGCATGGGCGTGAGCCTGTGGATCTGGATCAGGCTGGGCCCGAAACTGGCGCATCTTCTGGGGCTGATCGCACTCGTTGGCCTGCTGCAGATGGTAGCCCGCTGGCAATTGCCGACACAGTGGGCCATCAACGTTTCGTACGCAACACTCGCGTTGACCGTGCTGGTGCCGATCATTCTTTGCATGATTCGCACTCGCTTTCAGGAAGCCGGCTGGGTCTACACCGCGCTCGTCTGTTTCGCGATCGCCTGGATCTGCCGCATCGCGGACACGATTGACCCGCCGCTCATGCCGATGGGCACGCACTGGCTGTGGCATACCTTCGGCGCATTGACGACGGTGGCATTGAGCGTCTACGTCTATCGCATCGAGATGGTTTCCCTCAAGTCGGCAGCCGTACCGGTGGCATAATCCGCATCTCCGGCAGAGTTTGCCTCAATTAACATCGCCAATTCCGTCGATATCATCCGGACTGCGTCCATCAGGGGGCGACGGATGATTATGCGGCCAATGATCGCGAGCATGCTGATGGGGTTGGCCGTCCCGGCCGCGCTTGCCCAGCAGCCAACTTACGTCGCGGTCGAATGGTCTCGCTCTCCTACGCGCCCGCCCCCGCCTGCAACCCCGTCCACAGCCCCGATCGTGCGGGCGCAGTTCACGCAACCCGAACCGATCATGCCTGCCCCGCGTGTCGAGGTCGAATCGTCGATCGTGACACCGCGCCTGCTGCCGGACGAGCGGTCGGGACTGCCGATCACGCTGCCCGCGGCGATGCAGTTGGCGAACGCCCGGCCGCTCGACATTCAGATTGCCGCGAGACAGGTGCAGGCCGCGGTTGCTCAGTTCGATCGGGCCAAAGTGCTGTGGGTGCCGTCGCTGATCGGTGGCGTCGACTATTTCCGTCATGGCGGGAATGTGCAGAACTTTGAAGGCGAAGTACTTGATCGCGACCGGCAAAGCTTTATGATCGGCGGCGGTGCCAATGCCGTGTTCGGCATCAACGATGCGATCTTTGCGCCGCTGGCCGCCAGGCAGGATGCCAACGCCCGCCGTGCGCTGTTGCAAGCAGTGAACAACGATGCGGCGTTGGCCGTGGCTGAAGCCTACTTCGGCGTGCAGCAGGCCCGCGGCGAATTAGCCGGGGCGCTGAACTATGTTCAGCAGGCCGAGGAACTCGTCCGCCGCACGAAAGAGTTGGCCGAGGGGCTGGCCCCGCCGATGGAGGCGACCCGGGCTCGCGTTGAACTGGCCCGGCGACAGCAGGCGGTCGCCACGCTGCGCGAACGCTGGCAGATCGAGAGTGCCGAACTGGTGCGCATCCTGCGGCTTGATGCGGCATCGGTGGTCGAGCCACTGGAACCCGCGAACCTGACGGTCAATCTGGTCGAGCCGTCACTGTCGCTGGATGAACTGATTGCCTTCGGCCTGACATCGCGGCCCGAGTTGGCTGCCCATCAAGCGTTCGTCAAGGCGACGCTTCAGCGGTTGCGGCAGGAGAAACTGCGGCCACTGGTGCCGAGTCTATTGCTGCGAAGCGTGTCGACAAACCCTAGCGGTTCGCTCGGGTGGGGCAGTTTCGGCGGTGGCCGTGACTCGATCAGCACACTGAAACCCCGCTACGATTACGACGTTCAGGTTCTTTGGGAACTGCAGAACTTTGGCTTGGGGAACAAAGCCCGCGTTGATGAACGCAACGCCGAACGGGAAGCCGCTTTGCTCGAACTGTTCCGCATCCAGGATCGCGTGGCTGCAGAGGTGGTCCGGGCGCAAGCCCAAGTGACAGCCGCCCGCACTCGGCTGAAGGCCGCCGAGCCGGCAATGACGGATGCTCTCGATTCCCTGCAGAAAAACAT